>CAZFUH010000473.1:0-2763 GCA_964522235.1 uncultured Rhodanobacteraceae bacterium | reverse complement strand
GAGATCGACGAGCTGCGCCGCGAGCGTCTGGCGCTGGCGCCAGGACTTGCGATCGCGATGGCGCGCCAGGAACAATCCGAGCGTGACCGTGCGACCGGTGCCGATGCCCGAATCGTGCATGAGTCGCTACCGCCGCCGCCGCCGGCGCCGCCGATCGCAACTGCACCGGCAACGTCGGCAGCGGAACGGGCAACATTTGCGGCGCCCGCGGCACCGCCTGCACCGGCCGAGCTGGCCGCCGCCCTCGACGATGGCAGCGCGACCTTGGATCGCGTCGAAGTCACCGGCGCCCGCATCGCGCCGGGCGCGGATGCCAACGACGCGGAACCGGCGCCGTTGCGGGCCGGCATCCAGCTCAGTCACTGGAATCCCGATACGCCGTACCTACAGTTGCTGCGCAAGGCCGAAGACCCGTACGCCGCGTATCTGGAACAGCGCGCGGAGCACGGCCGCGCGCCGGCGTTCTTCCTCGACTGCGCCGACTTCTTCCGCGACGAGGCAAAACAGCCGGCGCTGGCCGTGCGGGTACTGTCCAACCTCGCCGAACTCGACGTCGACAATACCGCGCTGACCCGCATCCTCGGCTACCGGCTCGCGCAATGGCAGCACTATCCGCTCGCCGTTGGCCAGTTCGAGGCCGCCCTGGAGCAGCGGCCGGAAGAGCCGCAGAGCCATCGCGATCTCGCCCTGAGTCTGGCGCGGTTGCCGGAGCCACAGATCGAGCGGGCTGCGCAGTTGCTCTGGCACGTCGCCACCGCCGAATGGCACGGCCGCTTCCCCGGCATCGAGTTGATCGCGCTGCACGAGCTGAATGCGCTGCTCGCGGCTCTGCCCGAGCACGCGCGCCCCGACCTGTCGGCGCTGGCGATCCCGTCTGAGCTGCTCGACCCGCTTGCGATCGGCCTACGCGTGGTACTGACCTGGGACGCCGACAACACCGACATCGATCTGTGGCTGATCGACCCGGCCGGCGACAAGGCGTACTACGGTCAGAACCGCACGCGCACCGGTGGTCACGTCAGCAACGACTTCACCCAGGGCTATGGACCGGAGGTCTATACGATCGCGCGGCCACTGCCAGGCACGTACCGGGTGCAGATCAACTACTTCGGCGACCGACGCCAGACTGTCACCGGTCCAGTCACGGTCCAGGTCGAGTTTCAGACCCGTTTCGGTGCACCAGACGGCGCCCGGCAGTCGGTCACGCGCCGTCTGGAATCATCGGCGCAGACCATCGACCTGGGCGAGTTCACCGTCGGCCGCTAAACTCCGATCGCACGTACTGAGCGCATCGTTCTTCGGTCCGGACGGAACGAACACGGCATCGAACGTGTGACAATGACGCGGAGAATCGCAGACAGGTCGTGCGCATGCTGGAAACTCGATTGTCGGAACCGGAACTGCTGCTGGACCCGGCCCGCGCACAGCACAACATCGCACGCATGGCGGCACGGGCACATGCGGCCGGCGTGCGCCTTCGCCCGCACTTCAAGACTCACCAGAGCCGCACCGTCGGACGCTGGTTCCGCGCTGCCGGCGTCGATGCGATCACCGTGTCTTCGCTGGCGATGGCCGAATATTTCGCCGACGATGGCTGGCGCGACATCACGATTGCTTTCCCGTTTCATCCCGGCATGCTGGCTCGCGTTGAATCACTGGCGCGCCGGCTCACGCTGGGCATCACGATCGCCGATGCTCAGGCGCTGGACGACATACGCATCGACGCAGCACTGGATGTGTGGCTGAAGATCGACGTCGGCAGCGGCAGGACCGGCTTTCCGCATGCCGACAGCGACGCGATCAGCGCGATCGCTCGAACCCTGGCAGCCCGGGACGACGTCCACCTGCGCGGCCTGCTCGCGCACGCCGGCCACAGCTATGGCGCACGCGGCGCTGAAGCCGTGCTCGAAGTGCACGAGCAGACGCTGACGGCAATGCGCGGCCTGCGCGCGCTGCTGCAGCCTGCGGTCGGCAAGCTGGAACTTTCGGTTGGCGACACCCCGACCTGCTCGATCGCCGAGCGCTTTCCCGGCATCGACGAGATCCGGCCGGGCAACTTCGTGTTCTATGACCTCTCGCAATGGCAGATCGGCAGCTGTTCGGCGAGCGAGATCGCGGTTGCCATGGCCTGCCCGGTCGTCGCCCGGCATCCAGAGCGCGGCCAGTTGGTGGTGCACGGCGGCGCCGTGCATTTCTCCAAGGACTCGATCGAACTCGATGGCGAACGCATCTACGGCCTGGCGCTGGAGCCACGATCGCAGAGCTGGGACGGGCTACAGCTGCAGACGCGGCTGATCGCGCTGTCGCAGGAGCACGGCGTGGTCGCGGCGCCGGCGGCCGTGATCGCAACGACCCGACCTGGCGATACCCTGCTGTTCGCGCCGGTGCATTCGTGTCTGACCGCCGATGCGATGGGGCGTTACCGCAGTCTCGTCGGTGACAGGATCGAGATGCTGGCGAAGGCTGGGGGTGAGGGAAGAAGCGAGGAGTGAGTTAAGAGGAGTGAGAAACGAGTGTTGCTGTCGAGGCCGGTGCGTCGCTTGCATTGCCGCAGTGAAGGCGAACTGGCCTCGGCGGGCTGCCGCTTCATCTGCGGCTGTCCAAACCACAGTGCGGTTCATCAGCGGCGGGTTGTGTCGGTGTCGGGATCGCGATCGCGCAGATGAGCGCGAGCCTCGGCGGCGGATTCATACAGATGCGGCGCAACGCCGCGCGCGGCCAGGGCCGGACCGAGCTTGGTGCGAAGAAAGCCGGACGTGCTGT
>CAZFUH010000472.1:0-2775 GCA_964522235.1 uncultured Rhodanobacteraceae bacterium | reverse complement strand
CGCGGCGGCGATGCTGCTGGCCGATCGAACGCCGCGCAACGTCGTCACGCCCGTGGGTGTCGTCGCCACGCCGCACCTGGTCGTTCGGGAATCCTGTCAGCCGCCTGCGAGCTGATCGACCATGTCCGAAACGGTCGTGTCCAGCGCCTCTCCGTCTTCCGTCCACTATCGACGCCGGTTTCGGTGCGAGCGCTGATGACACCGGTTACCTTCCTCTGCCGGAATCGCTACTATGGTTGCCATGCCCGCCGATCTCGCCTCCGCTCCCGCCGCCGCCGGAATCCGGCCGTTGGTCCTGCACGAGGATCGCCTGTTTCCGGCCGATCCGGACACGCGGGCGATCGCCCGGCGGCTGTATCTACAGGTCCGCGATCTGCCGATCGTCAGCCCGCACGGCCATACTGACCCAGCCTGGTTTGCCGACAACCAGGCGTTTCCGAATCCGACCGCCTTGCTGCTGGCGCCCGACCACTACCTGTACCGCATGCTGTACAGCCAGGGCATCGGCCTGGACGCGCTCGGTGTCGCGTCGTTGACCGGCCCCTCCAGCGTCGACCCGCGCCAGGCTTGGCGTCTGTTCGCCGACCACTGGCATCTGTTTCGTGCTACGCCTTCGGCGGGCTGGCTGAACTATGTATTCGCCAAGGTGTTCGGCCTGGAGGTGGCGCTTGGCCCCAAGACCGCGGATTGCTACTACGACACCATTGACGCGGCGCTACGTACACCACAGTTCCTGCCCCGGGCGCTGTTCGAGCGTTACAACATCGAAGTCATCGCGACCACCGAATCACCGGTCGATTCCCTGCGCCACCATGAGGCGATCCGCGACAGCGACTGGCACGGACGGGTGATCAGCGCCTACCGGCCCGATCCGGTCGTGGATGCCGAACACGAGCAGTTCCACGCTGCCCTGGAACGCTTTGCCGAATTGACCGGTGAGGATACGTTCGATTGGCGCGGCTATCTGGCCGCGCACCGCCGCCGCCGTGGTGATTTCGCCGCGGTCGGCACGACTTCGTCCGATCATGGTCATCCGACCGCGCGCACCGCCGACTTGTCGCCGACCGAGGCCGAGCGTCTGTTCCGGCGCATCGTCGATGGCCCGGTCGGGGCCGCGGATGCCGAGCTGTTCCGCGCCCAGATGCTGACCGAGATGGCGCGCATGAGCCTGGACGATGGCTTCGTGCTGCAGATTCATCCTGGCGCGTTCCGCAACCATAACCGCCACCTGTTCGAGACCTACGGCCGCGACAAGGGCGCCGACATCCCCAGCGCCACCGAATACGTGCGAGCGCTGAAGCCGTTGCTGGACCGCTACGGCAATGATCCCAGGCTCAGCATCATCGTCTTCACGCTCGATGAGACCAGCTATGCGCGCGAACTGGCGCCTCTGGCCGGGCACTATCCGGCGCTCAAGCTCGGCCCGGCCTGGTGGTTCCATGATTCGCCGGAAGGACTGACGCGTTTCCGCGAGCAGACCACCGAGACCGCCGGCTTCTACAACACGGTCGGATTCAATGACGATACGCGAGCGTTCTTGTCGATTCCGGCCCGGCACGACACCGCGCGCCGGATCGACTGCGCGTTTCTGGCCCGTTACGTCGCCGAGCATCGTCTCGACGAGGACGAGGCGGCCGAGGTTGCGGTCGATCTCGCCTATCGTCTGCCGAAGCAGGCCTACAAGCTCTGACCTTAGTCCCGGTCGGCCGCAGCGGGCCGACATCCGCCCACGGAGATCAGCCGGTGTTCGACAAGACCTACCACGCCACCCATCCCGACAGCATGCACGCGGTCAGCAACGAACAGCTGCGCGAGCGCTACCTGCTGAGCGGACTGTTCCAGGACGGCCAGCTGAGCCTGAACTACCTGCACTATGAGCGCTTCGTGATCGGCGGCGCGGCGCCGGTCGGCGCCTCTGTCGAGCTGCCGGCGCAGAGCGAGCCGGCTTCGGCTGCCGGCAAGCCGTTCCTGGAGCGGCGCGAGTTGGGCATCGTCAACGTCGGTGGCGGCGACGGCCGAGTCACGGTCGATGGCCGCGTCTACACGCTGAAGCCGCGCGATGGCCTGTATGTGCCCATGGGCAGCGACCAGGTCGTGTTCGAGTCGCTCGATGCCGCGGCACCGGCCAAGTTCTATCTGGCCTCGACGCCGGCGCATGCCAGGTACGAGGTCGTACACATCTCGATCGAGCAGGCGCTGCCGCTGCAGCGTGGCGCGCTGGAAACCTCGAACGAACGCACGATCTACCAGTACATCGTCCCGGCGACCTGCAAGTCCTGTCAGCTGCTGCTCGGCGTGACCATGCTCAAGACCGGCAGCGTCTGGAACACGATGCCGCCGCACCTGCACGACCGCCGCTCCGAGGTTTATTTCTACTTCGGGCTGGCCGACGACCAGAAGGTGATGCACTTCATGGGCGACCCGGCCGACATGCGCCACATCGTCGTGTCCAACGACGAGGCCGTGGTGTCGCCGCCGTGGTCCATCCACATGGGTTCGGGCACCAGCAACTACGGCTTCATCTGGGCCATGGGCGGCGAGAACCTGGACTACACCGACATGCGGGTGCTCGACATCTGCCAGCTCAAGTAAGCGGCCCATCCCAAGGAACCCACCATGGCAAGCAACGCATTCAGCCTCGAAGGAAAAGTCGCGCTGGTCACCGGCGCCAACACCGGCCTGGGCCAGGGCATCGCGCTGGCACTGGCCGAGGCCGGCGCCGACATCGCCGGCGCCGGCATCGTCGCGGCCACCGAGACCGCGGCCAAGGTGGAA
>CAZFUH010000471.1:0-2793 GCA_964522235.1 uncultured Rhodanobacteraceae bacterium | reverse complement strand
CTATGTCAAGTGTTTTCTAGCCAACAATAGAAACCAGTTTTGACGCATTGCAACGACAGCTTGTCGAAGGCGCCAAGTCCCAAGCCAGTTCGGCAGGAAACACCGGAACTTACGCCCGAAATTGAAGGCTCAACGGAGCACGGTATCGAACATCGATCAGAACCAGGGAACGGCCGGGCGGAACGCCTCCGCCCAGCCGGATCTGAAGACCAGGAGCCTAAGGAATCATCCCGCCGGGGCAGGAGAAGTTGGCTGATCGACTGTCGGAGCCGTGCGCATTCGTCACCGTCACCTGCGCGAAAACGGGCGTGTTCGGCGTGCAATTGCCGAAATGCCATGTGCCGCCGGAGATGGGGCCGCCGCCGCTGCTGACCCATTGCACCTGGGCCGGCGCCGCCGAGTTGTAGCTGACCCGGCAGGCATAGGTGCCGCCGCCGCTGTTGGCTCGATCGGGACAGACGAACTGAGTGATCTGCGGTGGAGTGCCGCCGTTGCTGGTCACCAGGTTCAGACCGTACGCATTGCGAAGCGGCAGCCATGGTTGGATATAGGTGACCGGGTTGCTGAGGTGGCAGTTGCTGCCTCCGGACAGCTGGCCTCCGGAGGTCACGCCCTGAGCATGTCCGGCTGGCGTCAGCACCGAGCCGCCGGAGTCGCCGCCGGTGACACAGGCGCTGATCCGCCACAGGCCACTGACCGAGCCCTGCGGATAGTTGACGGTAACGTTCTTGGCGTTGATCACGCCACAGCGGTAATTTGAACTGGTGCCGGAGCGACAGATCGTGGCGCCGATCGGCGCCTCCTGCTCACCGATCACGTTGACGTTGCCGCCAGCGTAGTTGTTGACCCAGGGCTTGAGTACCCAGGCAGCGTTGGTGATCCGCACCCATGCGTAGTCGTTGCCTGGGAACGAGCGTTGCTCGAATATCCCCTGAGACACACCGTTGAAGCCCGTGGTCGTAGTGCCGACGTTGCCGCAGTGCCCCGCCGTGGCATATCCCTGCTGACTGCCCTTGGTGATCGAAAAGCCGATCGAGCAGTAGCTGCCGGGAATGTTGTAGCGATCACCGCCGCGAACGTCATGGGCGGTGCGCGGCAGCCCCTGCGCCTCCTCGATTCGGATCGCGTCGAGATCGAGGTCGCTACGCGCGAGCAGTTCGGACACCGCATCGATTTGCTTGCCTTCGACCAGGACCACGATACGATTCTCTCGGACATCGATGTAGTGGGCGGCGATGACATCGACCGGGGCCCGAACGGCGATCTCGTTCAGCTGCGACCGGATGGTTTCGAGATCCTGCAACGAGCGCGTCAACGGGTGTACCGAGGCGCCGGCAGCGCGAATCAGCTGGTCAAACTTGCCATCGGTCACGGCTACCGTGAGCACCACCTCGCCATTCGCATCAGCGCTCAGCCAGCCGCCTGCATAGCTGTCGCCAAGAAGCTCTCGAAGTGCGGCATGGCGGCGTGACATTTCCTGTTCGGCAGACAGCCGGTGCTGCAACTGCTCAGCGTCCAGGCCGAGATCTCTTTGCATGGCATGGAGCAAGGCAGGATCGGAATTCACGCCGATCGAACCTGGATCATCTTGGGCGGCGGCGATCGCGCCGCCGAGCAGCAGGTAGGCGGTGACGGCAACGGCCGCGCGGCTGCGGCTCGAGCCGGTGATTGCTTGCATCCTCATCTGAATGGTTCTCCCAACGTTTGTCGATACGGGAACGCGCAAACGACGGCGAGGCCGCCGCTTGTGCAAGGCGGGTGTCGGATGACTGCATCGTGGAGTTCAGAACGAATGTGGCGAGCCGTCTTCTCCGAACGGCAAGGCGGGAGCGCGCCACCGAGGCCGAACCGTTCCGAACGACACCACCGAACGCTATGACCAGAGGTATACGAAGTCAAGGAACCAAGACACGATCAATCAGTGATGTGAATCTCACTTCGAGCGTGTGTTCGAGCAGCTTCGGTCTGGCCGATGGCGTCGTTGCGCCAACGGTTTCGGGACCTGGCGTTGGCACCGATTCGACGATGGTCGAAGATGTCGCGATGCGTTCACGCCTGGGTGCCGCGGTACTCTTCGCTTGCTGGAGGTCAATCGTTTCGATCCGCCGATCCACCGCATTCTTGCTAGGAACAAGTGAGCCAAAAAACGCTGCCCGTTCGGCCGAGGTTGCGTCAAGAATGCTGGACCTTCGTTCTACAGGTGCGCGGCTGGGCCATGAAGTCCAACTGTGCCCGGTCGGCGACACGAATTGATTTCGGGTTGATCGATCGCAATTGGCGGACAGTTCGACGCCCTCGGACGCACCGCAACTTCGTCGATCGGACAAACCACGGTTACATCTCTGTTGGAAAAGGCGCGAAGTGTTAATGATTCATGAGAGCTGTTGGCGGTCAGAAGGCGCCGGAACTCACAGCCCCAGCACGGCAATCGGTTCGAGTCGGGCCCGCCAGGCGTCGCCGCTCAGCTCGCTGAGGCGGGAAAGTTCCCGGGCCATGTCGGCAGAAACGAGGGACTTCTTCTCTGACGTCATCGACGGCCAGGCGGTCGCCAGCAGTTCGATCCAAGCCAGTTGAATCTGTGGAACGGCGAAATGGTGCTCACGCAATGCCAGCGCTCTGTCCAGAGCACGGTTGAGGTCCACAGTACTAATTCCAGGCAGGCGCACTTTGATTGCCGCCGCTTCGATTGTTCGACGAGCGCAGTCGACGTCATTGGGTTGCCTGGCAAGCGCTTCGTGCAGAAGCTGTTCCGCTTTGGCAAGCTCCATTCGGCTTCGATCCGGGCGTTGCTGG
>CAZFUH010000470.1:0-2799 GCA_964522235.1 uncultured Rhodanobacteraceae bacterium | reverse complement strand
ACATACAGACTGCCGTCGATCAGGTAGGCGGGGGACGCTTCGCCGGTTGTGCGGTCGATGCCGTCGTCGACGCTCATCCGCTCCAGTCCGTCAACAAGCCTGCGGCATCGGGCCGTTCACGGTCGGGCAGTTCGCCTTGCGCGGTGCCGATGTGAATGAAGCCGACGATTTCCTCGTTGGGGGTCAATCCGAGCCGAGCCAGAATCTGCGGGTGGTATGCCGCCCAGCTGGTCAGCCATTGCGCGCAATAGCCGCAGGCTTTCGCAGCCAGCAACAGCTGAAAGCACAGCGCCGCAGCCGACGCGCGCTGTTCGACTTCGGGGATGCGGTGCCCATTCTGGATGCAGCCGACCACGGCGATCACCAGTGGCGCGTAGGCGAATCGGTTGCGTTCCTTGTCGAGAACACGCGCTTCGGCGTCGGGATGCTCGTGCAAGTACACCTCGGCCAGGTATTCGCCGAGCCGGTGCCGCGCCTCACCACTGATGCGCACGAAGCGCCAAGGTCGGAGCCGACCGTGATCGGGCACGCGCAGGGCGATGTCGAGCATGCGCAACACCGTTGTCTGGTCCGGACCCGGTTCGCCGAGCAGGCGGCTGGGCACGGACCAACGCTGGTACAGAAAGTCGATTGGATTCATCGGGACGGGGCAGTAATCCATTTCCAGCGCTTGCGGCCGAGCCGCGACGGCGGAATCTGATCGTCATCATACCCTGCCTAGGTCGTCACTCAGCGGTTTAGCAATCAGCTGATTTCGACTGCACGCTTGTGCCGGCTTGTTCGCCGCGGCTACCATCGGCCGGGTTCAGTTGGAGGGGAGCATGACCGTCAAGATAGGCGTGATCCGCGAGCGTGCCGTTGGCGAGCGCCGCGTCGCCATGGTGCCGGATGTCGCGAAGAAGCTCGCCGCGGCGGGCATGGAGCTGGTGGTCGAGCGTGGTGCCGGGTTGCTCGCCGGCTTCACTGATGCAGCGTATGCCGGTGCCGAGCTGGTCGATGATGCCGCCGCGGTGTACGCCGGCAGCGACATCGTGTTCGCCGTCCAGCCGCCGCCGGTCGAGCTGATCGCCGGCCTGGCGCCTGGCAAGCTTCTGATTGGCGCATTGGCGCCGTACCGCGAACATGATCTGGTGCGCAGACTGCGCGATGGCCGGATCAGCGCCTTCGCGCTGGAGCTGTTGCCGCGCACGACCCGAGCCCAGGCGATGGACATCCTGTCTTCGCAGGCGGCCGCCGCCGGCTACAAGGCAATGCTGATTGCCGCTCAGGCGGCGCCGAAGTTCTTTCCGATGCTGACCACGGCTGCCGGTACCGTGCGGCCGTCGAAGGTGCTGGTGATCGGTGCCGGCGTTGCCGGTCTGCAGGCAATCGCGACCGCGCGCCGGCTGGGCGCGATGGTCGAGGGCTTCGATGTCCGCCCTGAAACCAAGGAACAGATCGAATCGCTGGGCGCCAAGTTCCTCGATCTGGGCGTCAGCGCCGCTGGTGAGGGCGGATATGCCCGTGAACTCACCGCCGAAGAGCGGGCGCAGCAGCAAGAAGCACTGGCCCGCCATCTTCGGGGTGTCGACGTCGTGGTCACGACGGCAGCGGTGCCCGGGCGGCCGGCGCCGAAGATCGTCAGCGCTGCGATGGTCGAGGGCATGAAGCCGGGTGCGGTGATCGTCGATCTCGCCGCCGAGACCGGTGGCAATTGCGAGCTGACCCAGGCCGGCAGTACCGTCGACCGCGGCGGCGTATCGATCATCGGTCCGGTCAATCTGCCGGCGCAAACGGCGACCCATGCCAGCGAGATGTACACGCGCAACCTGTTCACCTTTGCCCAGCTCCTGGTCAAGGACGGTTCGGTGGCAATCGACTTCGGCGACGATCTCGTCGCTGGCAGCTGTCTGAGCCACGACGGAGAGATTCGTCATGCGCCGACACGCGAGGTGATCGGAAATGGCTAGTCCGCGTTTCTCACTCCCATCCGTCGCAAGGTTGTCGTATGGCTCGGCGGCGGCAACAGGAGCGGAACGCGCTTGTGCCGTGACTCATTCAGAGTCTCGCCTTGTTCAACAGTCCGGCTGCCGGTGGACCGGCACTCGCGGGGGAGTCACGTAAATGGATGGTTTCATCGCCTTGTACATCTTCATGCTGGCCGCGTTCACCGGCCATGAAATCATCGGCCGGGTGCCGGTGATCCTGCACACGCCGCTGATGTCCGGCTCGAACTTCGTGCATGGCATCGTCCTGGTCGGCGCGATGATCGCGCTCGGTCATGCCCAGGGGCCGGTCGAACAGACGATCGGCTTCATCGCCGTCCTGCTCGGCGCCGGCAATGCCGCCGGTGGCTATGTCGTCACCGAACGCATGCTGCAGATGTTCAAGAGCAGCAAGGGAGACGGCAAATGAGCGAGATCGAAGCCTGGCTGCCGATGGTCATCAAGGCGAGTTATTTCGCTGCCGCGTTCCTGTTCATCTACGGTCTCAAGCGTATGGGCTCGCCGCGCACGGCGCGGCGCGGCATCGTCCAGGCCGGTGTCGGCATGCTGGTCGCGACAGGCGCAACCTTCCTGATGCCGGACATGCACAACTACGTGCTGATCCTGGTCGCGATCGCGCTCGGCGGCGGCGTCGCCTGGTGGACCGGACAGCGTGTCGCGATGACCGACATGCCGCAGATGGTTGCCTTGTACAACGGCATGGGCGGCGGCTCGGCGGCGGCAATCGGCGCGGTCGAGTTGTACAAGGTGGCCTCAGGTACGCTGGAGGCCGGTCCGGTTCATCTGACCTTGGCAGTACTTGGCGGCATCATCG
>CAZFUH010000469.1:0-2808 GCA_964522235.1 uncultured Rhodanobacteraceae bacterium | reverse complement strand
CCACTCACTTCTCACTCCTCTCCACTCACTCCTCACTCCTCTCCACTCACTCCTCGCTTCAAGCTTCACCTGCGCCCTTGAACCCGAAACTGCGCCGACCGCCGTGCACTCATGCGCAGCAACAAGCGTTCCGGCAAAAACTTGGTCATCGCGTGAATGGCCTTGTACTGCCAGCCGCTGACCTGGACGACCTTGCCCCTGAGCACCGCGTCAACGCCTTCGCGGGCGACCCGGTCGGCGTCCAGCCACATGCGTTTGGGCAGCTTGTTCATCAGCTCGCGGGATCCGTTGACGTCGTGGAACTCCGACCAGGTGAAACCCGGGCAGACGGCACAGCTGTGCACGCCTCGGCCGCGATACTCCAGCGCCAGCGACTGCGAGAACTTGATCAGAAAGGCCTTGACCGCCGCGTACAGGGTATGGCCTGCGGAACCGGGAATCAGGCCGGCGACCGAGGCGACATTGATGATGTGGCCGCGACCTCGGTCGAGCATGCCCGGCAGCAGCAACCAGGCCAGATGCACCGGCGCGGTCGCCATGATCTGCAAGAAGCGTTGATGCGCCGGCCAGTCCTGGTCGAGCAGGTAGCCGGGCAGGCCATAGCCGGCGTTGTTGACCAGGAAGTCGACCGCGAGGCCGCGCTCGTGAATCGCCGCGACCAGGGCTTCCGGCGTCGCCGCCAGGTCGAGATCGGCGCTGAGAACGGTGCTGGTCGTGCCGTGCCGCTGTGCAAGCTCGGCAGCGAGTGCTTCGAGCCGATCGCTGCGCCGGGCGGTAAGCACCAGGTCGTAGCCACGACTGGCCAGGTCGCGGGCAAAAGCGGATCCGATGCCAGCTGAAGCGCCGGTAACAAGGGCAAGTGGTTTCGGCTTCATGGTTATTGACGACTCCAGTGTCGATGTCGATTCTACGCAACCCATGTCAAAACCGTTGTCGGCGCGTCGAGGAGTTCGTTTTGAAGCCTGTCATCGCCTGCATCAGTCTGCTGATTCTGGGGGTACTCGGTGGATTGGCACTCCCAGTAGCGCAGGCTGCCGCCGGAGAATGGCAGTTGGCGGCCGGCGTTGCCGATGAACTGGACAACGATTTCGCGCCGGCAGCAACGCTGAGCTATATCGTGCCGACCCGGTTTCCGATCGAAATCGTCGGCGGCTACATCGGCCACCGGCTGCTGCGCTCGGGCCGAACCGAATCCGCCTGGTTTCTCGGTGCCGATCTGCGCTGGAGCGGGCGCTACTGGTTCGTCGGCGGTGGCGGCGCCTGGGTCAATCGCGAGAGCGAGATCCTCAGTTCCCGCTATCAGTTCATGACCCTGGCCGGACTACGCTGGCGCGACTGGGTGCTGACCTTGCGCCATCTGTCCAATGCCGGCACCGGTGGCCGCAATCGCGGCGAGACCCTGTTGACCCTGGGCTGGGCTTGGTAACCTGCCGACCCCGGAATGAGGAGCTAGGCATGCGCAGGCCGCTGGTGGCAGGCAACTGGAAGATGAACGGCGATCTTGCCCTGGTCGCGGAGCTGACGGCTGCCAGCGTGGGTGCCGTGCGGCGCTGTCCTGATGTCGATCTGCTGTTGTTGCCGCCGCTGACCCTGCTGGCCGAGGTCGCGCGCAGTCTGGATCGATCCCAGGCCATGACCCGGATTGCACTCGGTGCCCAGGACCTCAGCGAACATGACCAGGGCGCCTATACCGGCGAGGTTTCGGCCCGGATGCTGGTCGAGGCCGGTTGCAGCCATGTCCTGGTTGGACATTCCGAGCGCCGGCAGTACCACGGCGAGAGCAATGAGTTGATCGCGCGCAAGTTCGCTGCCGCCCAGGCCGCCGGCCTGGTGCCGGTGCTGTGTGTCGGCGAAACCCGCAGCGAGCGCGAAGGCGGCCGAACCGAAGCGGTGGTCGGCCGCCAGCTCGCTGACGTGCTCGATCATGTCGGTGTCGGCGCCCTGGAGCGGGCGGTTCTGGCCTATGAGCCGGTTTGGGCAATCGGCACCGGGCTGACCGCGAGCCCGGAACAGGCCCAGGCCGTGCATGCGTTTCTGCGTAGCGAAATCGCCGGACGCGATGGTAGAATGTCGGCTTCGTTACGTATCCTGTACGGCGGCAGCGTCAAACCCGACAATGCCCGTGGGCTGTTCGCCCAGGCCGACATCGATGGCGGACTGGTCGGCGGCGCCTCCCTGGTGGCGGCCGATTTCGCCGCACTCGCCGACGCCGCACAGGTCACCAGAGACTGACACGACCATGCTTTTCACGCTCTTGATGGTGCTGTATGTGGTGCTGGCCGTCTTCATGATCGGCTTCATCCTCATCCAGCGTGGCGCCGGCGCAGCCGCCGGCTCGGGTTTCGGTGCCGGCGCTTCGGCGACGGTGTTCGGTGCCCGTGGCGCCTCCTCGTTCCTGACCAAGGCCACCAAGTGGCTGGCGATCGCCTTTTTTCTGCTCACCCTCGGCATGGCGATCTACGTCCAGCGCACCGGCCTGGCCGGTCTTAGCGGTCCGGCCGATGATCTTGGCGTGATGTCCGGCGTCGCCGCTCCGTCCGGGAGTGATGTCCCTGGAGCAGTCCCGGTCGACGGCATGATGTCCGGAGCCGGTGACGAGGTTCGCGGCGACGTTCCGGCGGCACCGATCAGCGATGACCAGGCCGGTGACGTGCCGGTGGTCGATGCGGCACCGGCAGAGCCGGAGTCCGAACCGGAGCCGGAGCGGGAACAGAACGACTAGCAAACGATTCACGCGGATGTGGTGGAATTGGTAGACACGCTATCTTGAGGGGGTAGTGGCGCAAGCTGTGTGGGTTCGAGTCCCAC
>CAZFUH010000468.1:0-2808 GCA_964522235.1 uncultured Rhodanobacteraceae bacterium | reverse complement strand
CCAGCGGCGTCTCGACGGTCTCGCGACGAACGTTCACGAATAATGCGGGCTAGGCCGCTCCGGACCTTGCGCAGCCGGCACTGCGACGATTGCCCGCCGCAGGTCATCGAACGCAGTTCAGTCGCGGAAGTTTTCGAACTGCAGCGGCAGTTCCAGCTCCGCCTTGCGCAGCAGGGCCATCGCGGCCTGCAGGTCATCGCGCTTCTTGCCGTTGACGCGGATCTTCTCACCCTGGATCTGGCTGTCGACCTTCAGCTTGGCGGCCTTGAGCGTTGCGATGATCTTCTTCGCCTGCGGCTGGTCGATCCCCTGTTTGACGGTGATGGTCTGGCGGGCGCCGGCGACATTGGTCTCGACGTCGCCCTCGTCCAGGCAGCGCGCGTCGATCCCGCGAGCGATCAGCCGGCCGCGCAGAATCTCCAGCAGCTGTTGCAGTTGAAAATCGCTGGGCGCGTGCTGCTTGATTACAGAGTCATCCAGTTCATAGCCGGCATCGACATTCTTGAAGTCGAAGCGGTTGCCGAGTTCACGGTTGGCCTGGTCGACGGCATTGGTCAACTCGTGCTTGTCCACTTCCGAAACGATGTCGAACGAAGGCATCGGCAGGATCTCCTGTTCAGTCGCATAAACCGCACAGCCTAACGCAATCCGGCCATCCAATGCGCATCCATCCCGGCATCGATCACCCAAGCACCACTCGGCCATCCTCGGCGTCGAGCAAGCTCGACGCGCCAACAGCCCGCGCAGCCGCAGCCATCGTCGATAGAGGTCGCCGCCGCCTTTGTAGAGCGCAGCTTGCTGCGTTTTGCGACCGCCAGGCCGCTCGCTCCGCCCGCCGCACCTGCGTCGAGCAAGCTCGACACTACAACCAGCCCGCCCAGTCGGCCGCGCCGAGTCGAAACGGACCTAACGTCGCCGTGGCTGCACGCGACGACGATGTAGCATCGACATCGGTGCCAGCCGGGCACGACGGAGCAGGCAATGACGGCAGGTTCGCGCAAGCGGGAATCGCGGTTGCTGTTCGCCGCGGTACTGACCACGGTGACGATGATCGCCGAGGCGGTTGGCGGCGTGATCTCAGGATCGCTGGCCCTGCTCGCCGATGCCGGTCACATGCTGGTCGACAGTTCAGCGCTGCTGCTGGCCTGGCTCGGCGCGCGCTTCGCTCGACGGCCGGCCGATGCCCGGCGCAGTTTCGGCTATGCCCGGATGGAAGTGCTGGCCGGCTTCGTCAATGCCCTGACGCTGATCGTCCTGGTCGCCTGGATCGTCTGGGAAGCGATCGAACGCATGCGCGAACCAACGCCGATCCTGACCGGGGTGATGCTGACCGTCGCGCTGGCTGGCCTGGTCGTGAACCTGATCGTCCTGGCCGTACTCGGTGGTCACCATCACCACGGCCATCATCACGGTGACTCACACAAGCACGAGCACAAGCACGGTCACGGCGAACATCGATCCGACGCCGTAGCCCAAGCAGCGCCAGGCCATCACAGCGACGACGACGTCAATATGCAAGGCGCGCGACTGCACGTGATCGGCGATCTGCTCGGATCGGTCGCGGCGGTCAGCGCGGCCCTGATCGTCCGCTACACCGGCTGGACCATCATCGATCCGATCCTGTCGCTGCTGGTCGCGCTGCTGATCCTGTTCAGCGCCTGGCGCCTGCTGCGCCGAACCGGCCATATCCTGCTCGAGGGCGTGCCCGAAGGCCTGGAACTGCATGCGATCGAACGCGCGATCGTCGATAGTCACCCAGCGATCGCCGACGCCCACCATCTGCACGTGTGGACCCTGGGCACTGGTGCCCGCATGGCGACCTTGCACTTGCGGCTGCACGAACACGCCGACGAGACCCAGACCTCGGCGCTCGCGCAACGAGCTGTGCGGCAGTTGCTGCGTCTCGATTTCGGCATCGGTCATGTCACGATCCAGGTCGATCGGGCCGGGTGTCCCGATTCGGCCTGTTGACCCGACGCATTGCTCGACGTCGCCGTGGCGGACGACCCTGACCGCACCACAGCCACTTGAAACAAACGAACGGTCGTGCTATTAATGGCGTCATGATTGTTGCTGCTGCCACCCAGAAGGGCGCTGCCACCCGCGAGATGATTGTCGAGCGGGCCTATGACATTGCCCGCCGCGACGGTCTGGAAGGCGTTTCGATCGGCGAACTGGCCACGGCGACCGGCATGTCCAAGAGTGGCGTGTTCGCGCACTTCGGTAGCCGGGAAGATCTGCTGCGCACGGTTCTGGACTGGGCTGGCACCCGGTTCGTCGAACAGGTGCTGCATCCGGCCCTGAAACAGCCGCGCGGTCTGCCGCGTTTGCGGGCCGTGATCGCGAACTGGGCCGAATGGATCGAGCACAACTCCGAAGGCTGCGTCATTCTCGGCGCCGCGGTGGAGTTCGATGGTCGGCCGGGTCGGATGCGCGAGGACACGGCGAAGATGCTGCAACGCTGGCAGGACAGCCTGGAGCACGCCGTGCAACTGGCCATCGACACCGGCGAACTGCGCAGCGATTGTGATGCCGGGTTGATCGCGTTTCAGATCCTGGCCCTGATGCAGGGCATGCACCATGCCCGCATGTACCAGCGCGAGCGCGCGCACGATTTTGCCCGGCGGGCGATCGATGCGCTGCTGCAGGCCAACGCCGCATGAGCCGGCGTCGCACGTCCACCGCAGCAATCTCGCAGTCGTCCGCATGCCGTCGTCGCGCGCCGGCCGATCCGTATTCGCCCACCACAACAAACGGTGGTGTTGGCGCTGGTTTTGTAGAGCGAAGCTTGCTTCGCTTTGCGGCCGT
>CAZFUH010000467.1:2350-2817 GCA_964522235.1 uncultured Rhodanobacteraceae bacterium | reverse complement strand
GCCGACCTTGAAGATCGCCTCGAATTCGCTGCTGGCCCAGGCCAAGCCGAGCTGGATCGACTTCGATGCCGGCACCGTGCTTGAGCACGGCGATCTCGATGCCGCCGCCGACCAGCTACTCGACCTGGTCCTCGCGACCGCATCGGGGCAGCCCGCACGCAATGAGCTCAACGACGAGCGCGAGATCGCAATCTGGAAGAGTGGGGTCACCTTGTGACCGCGATCGGCGAGGATGCCGGCGCGATCTCTGCACTGCCGAAGCTCGCGCGCGCATGTCTGGCCAGGCTGCCGGCGCCGATCGAGATTCCCGACTATGACCTGGATCAGGTCCGGATCGGCATTGTCCACCTGGGACCCGGCGCCTTCCATCGTGCCCACCAGGCCTGGTACGCCGATCAGCTGCTCGGCAAGGACCGGCGCTGGGCGATCAGTGCGGTGTCGCTGCGCAGCCCTGGGTTGCGGGATGC
>CAZFUH010000467.1:0-2340 GCA_964522235.1 uncultured Rhodanobacteraceae bacterium | reverse complement strand
TTGCCGGTCAAGATGGCTTGTACACCGTCGCCGTGCTCGACCGCGAGCCGCGCCATCGCGTCATCGGGGCGCTGCGCGAGCGCCTGGTCGCCGCCGAGGATCCCCAGCGCGTGCTCGCTCGCCTGGCCGCTCCGGACACCCAGGTCGTGACCCTGACCATCACCGAGAAGGGCTATTGCCTGGCGCCGGACGGACACCTGGATTTCAACCATGTCGACGTTCGGCAGGATCTGAGTCGAGCCGAGGCCCCGGTCAGCGCGATCGGCTACCTGGTCGAAGGGCTGCGCCAGCGCCGCGCCGCCGGGCTGCGCCCGTACACCGTGATCTCCTGCGACAATCTTGCCGACAATGGCAGCAAGCTCGGTCGCGCCGTCATCGCCTACGCCGCCCGCGTCGACCGCGACCTGGCACGCTGGATCGAGGACGAAGCGGCATTTCCACGCACCATGGTCGACAGCATTGTGCCCGCCAGCGACGACGCGCTGCGAAACCGGATCCGCGACGCCCTCGGCGTCGACGATGCCTGGCCGGTCCAGCGCGAGGCCTGGCTGCAATGGGTGATCGCTGACGACACTCGCGGAATGGGGCCCGACTGGACCAGCGTCGGCGTCACCGTCACCGATGATGTCGGCGGTTACGAGAGCACCAAGTTGCGCCTGCTCAATGGCGCTCATTCCAGTCTGGCCTATCTTGGCCTGATACGCGGCCATGGCAGTGTCGGCGAAGCAATGGCCGATGCCGAACTGGCCGAACTGATTCGACGTCTGATGATCGACGACATCAAGCCGACGGTCCGAGCCCCGAGCGAATTGAATGTCGATGCCTACATCGACGCCGTGCTCAAGCGGTTTCGCAATCCGGCGATCCGCCACGAGTTGGCGCAGATCGCCTGGGATGGTTCGCAGAAGCTGCCGGTCCGGTTGTTCGGCACGATTGCCGATGCCCTCGCCACCGGCCGGCCGACTCAGCGCCTGTGCCTGCCGGTTGCGGCGTGGCTGCGCTTTCTCCGCCGCGCCGCCCGCGACCAACGCCCGGTCGTTGATCCATTGGCCGAGCCGCTGCTCGCGATTGCCGCCGCCTGCGACAACGATGCCGCTCACGACATCGACTTGCTCCTGAATTTTGATCAGGTCTTTCCGGCGTCGCTGGCCACCGATGCCCGCTTCCGCACGGCCCTGATCCAGGCTTACGCCAGCTTGACCTGAGCGGCTCGCGCCCGGCGGCCCCCGACACCATCACGGACGCAACCGGCGGTGAAATCGAGCCGACAAAAGTACGCCGGGCATCCTGCCCGGCGATTGTCTCGTGTCCGGCCTTGACCGTGCACTGTGCCGCCTGTCCCGACCGCGGGCCTGACCGTCCAAGCAAGGGCGGAGCGGGTCAGGCAACCGCGGCCAGGCACCCCCTGGACGGTCTGTTGTCGTCAGTAGCGATAGCGGACGCCGACGTAGTAGATGCGCCCGGTATGGTGAAAGACCGAGACGCGGTCTCCGATCGAGTCGACCCACTGGTCATTGTATTCGTCGGTCAGGTTCAAGCCTTCGAACGTGAGTTGCCAATGATCGTTGACGTTCCAGGACGCCGACAAGTCGACATTGGTCGTGCCCTTGGTACCTTCCATGTCGTTGTTGTTGCGGCCGGGCACCGTGGTCAGATAGTCGTCGCGATGGGCTACCGACACCCGGACTCCAAAGCGATCACGCTCGTAGTACAGGGTCGCGTTGTAGGCGTTCTTGGACAGGCCGAGCAGATCGGTCTTCAACGAGTTCACGCCGGCCGAGGTCTGGTACTGGATGTCGGAGTCGACATAGGTGTAGTTCAAAATCAGGCCCATGTCGGCAAACGGCCCGGGCAGGAACGAGAACGGCTGCTGGTAGCTGATCTCCAGGCCTTTGAGCGGACCGCCGGGGGTGTTGATTGGGATATTGAACTGGAAGTCGTCGTCGATCGTGGCACCGGTACCGTCGAGCAGACTTGCCGGCAGGCCGGAAGTCCGGAACGGCCGGGTCTCGCGCGAAGTCTGGACATAGCTGTCGATGTCCTTGTAGAACAACGCAAGCGACAGCAGCGACTCCGGCGCGAAATACCACTCGAAACCCAGATCTGCCGTCTTCGCGCGGAACGGGTCCAGATTCGGATTGCCGCCGGTCACGGTTCTCGCGCCACCGCTGACGCTGACACTGACGCCGGGGGACAACTGCCCCAATCCGGGCCGGGCCATGACTTCGGCGGCGCCGAAGCGGATCAGGAAATCCGGTGTCACCTCGGCAACCAGATTCAGCGACGGCAGGGTGTCGTTGTAGTCGCGTGACACCGATACGTATTGCTGCTCGCCGCCGA
>CAZFUH010000466.1:0-2820 GCA_964522235.1 uncultured Rhodanobacteraceae bacterium | reverse complement strand
CCGGGTCACTGGGTCCGGCATGGCGGCCTTCGAACTCGGCGAACAGCTGCTGCGGCGGCTTGCCGAGGGTGTTGACGAGCACGTTCAAGCGACCGCGGTGAGCCATGCCGATCACCATCTCGCGCACGCCGTCTGCGCCTGATTGTTGCACCAGCACGTCCATCAGCGGGATCAGGCTGTCGCCGCCTTCCAGCGAGAAGCGCTTCTGGCCGACGTATTTGGTGTGCAGGTAGCGCTCCAGACCCTCGGCCTGGGTCAGCTTCAGCAACAGCCGCTTGCGGTCTTGCTCGTCGAAACCGAACAGGCCGGCGCTGGACTCCAGCTTCTGGTGCCACCACTGCCGTTGATCGGTGTCGCGGATATGCATGAACTCGGCGCCAATGCTGCCGGTATAGGTGCGCTTGAGCAGGTCGATGATCGCGCGCAGCGGCATCCGCTGCGGCGCCGACAGCGAGCTGGTCGCGAACTCCGTGTCCAGGTCGGCGTCACCAAGACCATGAAAGGCAGGCGACAGATCCGGCACCGCCGGCTTGTCCCACAGACCGAGTGGATCCAGGTCGGCCGCGACATGACCGCGCGAGCGATAGGCGGTGACCAGCTTGAGCGTGGCCGCCTGCTTGCGCGCATAGCCATCGTCGCCGCCGACGGCGACGCGTTGCTGGGTCCGGGGCCGATGCGCGATCGCGGTCTGGATCGGGCCATGCGGGACATCGCCGGCCTCGCGGCCTTTCAGCCCTTCGAAATAGCGGCGCCAGTCGTCCGGCACCGTACCCGGGTCGGCCAGGAATTGCTCGTACAGGGCGTCGACATAGGCGGCATTGCCGGTGCCGAGCTGGGTTGAGGCCAGAAAGGCCTGTCGCTGATTCGCGTCCACGCGTGCGCTCTGGATGAGGAGTGGCGCCGACCGGGCGCCGGACGGCGTTGCTGCTAAGCAGCAGATTATAGCGCCGCAGCGGCGGCGCTTGCAGCCTCGATCATGGTCGCAGCCGCGTGACGGCGCTCAGAGGCCGACCTCGGCCGGCGGTGCGCCCAGCGTGCTGGCATTGGCGACAACCGCCGGGCAGTCGGGCGCAGTGCCCGCCGACAAGTTGGCATGAGCTGGATCTCATGGTGTTGCTTGGTTCAGGCGATACCAGGCCAAACCCAGCCACTCGTGCCAGACCGTCGTGCTGGTCCCGAGCGCGCGTGCCGACGGTGCCAGGTCGCGGATGTTGAACGGGCGTGGTCGGCGCTCGGCGTGGTCGGTTGCCGCCGGTACGACGTCGAAGCCGTGACCGACAAAGACGCGCTCGGCGCGGCGCATATGGCTGGCAGACGTGACCAGCAGGATGCGCGCTCCGGCCGGCAGCAGCGCGGCAACCGCGGCGGCGTTCTCGGCCGTGGTGCGGCTGGTGGCTTCGACCAGCACGGCGTTCTCCGGTACGCCCAGTTCGTTCAGGAACACGGCAACCTCCGGGCATTCCGGAGCATCGGCCTGGCTCAACGGCGCGCGCCCGCCGCTACAGACCAGCACCGGCGCTTTGCCGGCATGCCATAGGCGCGCGGCAAACCAGGCGCGATCGGCGGCGGCGTTGAGGTCCGGATGCGGTCGTGCCGGCGGCTGGGCGGGCAGCAGCAGGCCGCCAAGCAGGACGATCGCATCGGCTGAGGGATAGGCGTCAGCGAGCTGGGCCGGGTAGTCGCGTTCCAGGCAACCGGCCGCGAGCTCGGACAACCAAGGTGTCGACCACAGCCAGAGCCAGACGATGCCGAACGCGGCCAGTCCGCGTGCCGCGCCCGGCCGCCGTCGCAACAGACAGAAGGCGGCGAGCAGCGACAGCAGGGCGACGCTGAGCGGGTACAGCAGACTGCCGAGCAGTTTCGCGACGACGATCATTGGCGCAGCCGCCCTCGTTCGGCACCGTGGCTCAGAGCGCCAGGCGCATCGCCTGATGGCGGATACCAGCTTCGTCGAACTGCTCGCCATACGGCACGAAGCCGTGACGAGCGTAGAAGTTCAAGGCGCCGACCTGAGCATTCAGTTCGATCACCGGGTAGCCGAGCCGGCGTGCCTGATCCAGCAAGTGCGCAAGCAGGGCGGCGCCGACACCGGTCCCGCGCCAGTCCGCGAGCACGGCCATGCGACCGATCTTGTGCTCGGGCGTCAAACGTCCGGTGCCGATCGGCCGATTCTCGGTATCGACGGCCAGGGCGTGTACCGACAGCGGGTCCAGTTCGTCCCATTCCAAGGCCATTGGCACCTGTTGTTCGACGATGAACACCGGCTCGCGCACGGCGCGCAACCGCTCCAGATCGCGCCGGTAGTCAGCGGCGATGACGCGAAAGCCACGCTCGTTCATCGGGTGAATTCCAGATGCCCCTGGTTGACCAGATCGCGCAGCAAATCCAGATCGGCGTCGGTGAGCCGCGGCAGGTCGGCCAGCGGCAGCGGGCCGGGCTGGCACAGGCGGCGCACCAGGCCGGCGCTGGCGTGGTATGCCTCGCCGGCGACGAACAGTTGCAAGGTGCGGCCGCTGCCGTGGAACGCGAAGCGGCTGAGCGGATGCCGGGCCAGATGGCCGCGGCCGGTCAGGCGCTTGCGAAACGCCGCCGGTGTCATCGCTCGGGCGCGCGGCGCCGCGAAACCGGCGGCACGGTAGCGGGTCATGAAGCGGCCGAACCATTGCGCCTGTTCGGCTGGATCGGCGGCCAGCGCCTGCGCCAGCAGGGTCCGGACACGGGCGATCGCAGCGGCGTCGATCTCGCCGGACGCCTTCGCCGGCTTAAGATCAGGGTCGGCATAGCGGTGCGATTCCGGCATACGTTCGGCGAGGTGTTCGA
>CAZFUH010000465.1:0-2827 GCA_964522235.1 uncultured Rhodanobacteraceae bacterium | reverse complement strand
GTTAGCCCGCACAATGCACCCCAACCTTCTCCGCTCATTTGCACTCGCCTTGTCCGGGGTGATTGCGCTTGTTGCCGCCGGCTATTGCCTGCTGTGGGCATTTTCAGCCTCTTCACTGGCGTTTGTGGCGTGCAACGGCGAGTACTCGCTGTTCGCCGAGTCCTTCAGGTGCAAGCAGCCGGTTCTGGCGGTCTACGGCATGTGGTTCTTCGCCATTCTGGGCGTGGCTTGCTTGATCGGCACGTGGGTGTACGCGTCCCGTGGGCGCAGTGCGGGCTGACCAATCGATCGGATCGCGGCTGTGCACGATCGATCTTTCGCTATTCAAGCGGACGTACGTGCCGCAGCCGGCATGCTCCTGATCTTGTCGCATGCTGGGCGCGGCTGAGCGCGGCACACACGCCGCTCAACTCCGGCGTTAGCCCGCAATGAGGCGCTTGGCGATCTTGGGAAATGCCCTGATGAGTTTCGCGTCCATCGTGACGACCGTCGTCTCCAGCGATTCCGCAAGCGCTACAAATTCGCAGTCATACGCGGAGCAGTCGCTTGCCTTCACCAGCTCAAGCACACGCCGTGAGTCTGGCTCATGCTCCGCGCCATTCAGTAGCGCTTCTGCCTCCACCTGAATCGCATGCGCTTGCTCAAATGTGAGCGCGCCGCGCCTCAGGTACCCGGCGAGAATGTTCCTGAACTCGCTGCGCCAGAGTATCGGCGCGTGCCAATCTGGTTTTCTCTCAAACAGGTGCTCGGCTGCCTCGGTGTACTCGCTTGGCAAATACAGATACGCCAGCACGTTCGAGTCGACGACAATCATGCGCGGCCTTGCCGCTTAAGCGTCTCAATCTCGCGTGCACGAAATTTGCCCGGATTCAGCTCAGCCCGCAATTCTCGTGCGCGAGCAATCCGCTCACTTGGCTTCACCTTGCTTGGCACCAACGCGGCCTCAAGGCAAACAATCGCCTCGCTGTTCAGGCTTCGACGATGCAACCCGGCAGCCACCTTCAGGCGGTTGTACACCTCGTCGGGAATGTTCTTTAGCGTCAGGTTCGTGGGCATATCCGTCTCCTGCGGAGAACCATTATGGTTCCATAGCGGTTGCGCGTCAACGGTTGTAGGCTAGCGGCTGAGGATAGATCGCGCAGCCGCGATTTGATCCGGTTGTTTAAACTCTGCGTTCGAGCGGACCGCGCGGAGAAGCGATCGTGTTTCCTGATGCTGTATCGGCCCCCGGCCGCTCAACGCGGCGTTGGCCAAAGCTGTGACCGCAGCTGAGCTACGTTTGAAGCTTGCCCGCCGTGTCGACGAGACGGCTGAATGGCTGGACCCATCGGGTTGGTATGACCTCTGGCACGATCACCCTGATTGGGACGCCGAGGGGAATGAAACCGATGAGCATCGGTCGGTCGTGGCGGCTGAAACGATTCGCTTGCTGCACCTGCTTGAGGAGCGGCTGTCGGCGCGCTCCGATCCTTATCAGGTCTTTGCTTCGCTTGCCACAGCAACATCGGAGGATGCAGCTGTCTACGTTCACACGCCGAATCCGAATGGTACACCGTTTCCTCATGTGTTCGACGGGTTCGTGTCCGCCGCAGGGACGCCGTCGTGGCTCTCTCCGCACTTGGAAAGCCCGCAGTACGTTGTGCTGGAGGGACTGTCGGGTGGGGACAAGTGGTATGTCATTCACCGGCGGTAATTTGTTCAACGATGTGTTGCAGCGAACACCGGGGACCTTCAACGTTCTTGCCGACCACCGCGGCGCGGCGCCACTGAACACGGCGTTGGGCTGACAAGGACAAGCCGTCAGTACGCTCAAAGGCTCGATCTCGTTCCGCTCTACCTCTTGACCGAGATATGCATACCATGCATATTAAGCGCATGGAGATTGAGTTTGATCCCGATAAGGCGGCCGCGAACCTGAAGAAGCATCGGGTGAGCTTCGCGCACGCAGAGCAAGCGCTTCGTGACGACAACGCCCTTACCGTCGAGGATCCCGACTCAACAGGCGAAGTGCGACTTATAACGCTCGGCATGGATGCACTTGGGAGAGTGTTGGTTGTCGTTCACACGCCTCGCGGAGAGCGGACGCGATTGATCTCTGCTCGTAGGGCCAGCCGTGGCGAGATGGAGCAATACCATGCGTAGCGAGTACGATTTTTCCAAGGCCAAGCGGGGCGCTGTTGTTGCCTCGCCTGGAAAGACGCGCATCACGATCATGCTCGATGACGACATCATTGAGCTGTTCCGTCAGAGGGCAGAGGCCGCCGGCACCGGATACCAGACTGAGATCAATCGCGTGTTGCGAGAGTACTTGGCTAGTGGCGGCAACCCGATCACGCTGGATGCACTTCGCAAGATAATCCGCGAAGAGTTGCACGCAGCGTAGGTGATGGCGGCGGTGCGCCGAGCCTTGTGGTGTTGGCGGATGCGGTGCAGGCCCTGGATGCCCTGCTGTTCCGGATCTTGACCGGCACCGGGCGGATGCCTGGACAGCGCGCAGCTTCGAGCAGGCCGTCGACATCGTTGCGGTCGGTCTTGTTGCGGCGGACGTAGGGACGCACATCGTGAGCAGGCAGCAGCTCGACCGGGTGGCCAAGGCGAGTGAAGCGTTGAGCCCAGTCGTGGGCCGATCCGCAGGCTTCCATGACTATACGCAGGGGCGTGTGATTATCGAGGCGGCGGGCGAAGGCCTCGCGACGCAGGCGTTCGCGCTTGATCACTCTACCCTGAGCGTCGGCAAAGCTGAGTTCGAAGACCTCCTTGGCGAGGTCGACCACAAGGGTGGCGGCGGTGGCGGATTCGGGCGTAGCATGCATGGCGGACTCCTCTC
>CAZFUH010000464.1:0-2829 GCA_964522235.1 uncultured Rhodanobacteraceae bacterium | reverse complement strand
GTTCGCCGGACGAGGACGGCGACCGCTTCATCGAGATCTGGAACCTGGTGTTCATGCAGTTCGACAAGTCGCTGCTGGCCAGCAGCGACTACGCCAGCCGGCAGGATGCCGATCATGCCTACGAGCAGGCGCGGGCCGCCGGCAAGGTGGTGCAGCCGCCGGTCCGGCAGACCAGCGCCGAAGGGACCGAGAGCTGGCGTATCAGCGAGTACCAGATGACGCCACTGCCCAAGCCTTGCGTTGATACCGGCATGGGCCTGGAACGTCTGGCCGCCGTTCTGCAACATGTGCACTCGAACTACGAGACCGACCAGTTCCAGCACCTGATCCGTGCCGCGGCGCAGCTGACCGGCACCGCCGATCTGGAGAACAAGTCGCTGCGGGTGATCGCCGATCACATTCGCGCGTGCAGCTTTCTGATCGTTGATGGCGTGCTGCCGAGCAACGAGGGTCGCGGTTATGTACTGCGCCGGATCATCCGGCGTGCCTTGCGTCATGGTCACCAGCTCGGCTGTCGTGAGCTGTTCTTCCACCACATGGTCGAGCCCCTGATCGAGATCATGGGCCAGGCCTACCCGGAACTCGCGAGCAAGCAGGGCATGGTTGAGCAGGCGCTGAAGACCGAGGAAGAACGCTTCGCCGAAACCCTCGATCAGGGCATGAAGGTGTTTGAGGACATTGCCGCCGGCGGCGCCCGGACCCTTGCTGGCGAAGATGTCTTCCGGCTCTACGACACCTACGGATTTCCGGCCGACCTGACCGCCGACGTTGCGCGCGAGCGCGGACTTGAAGTCGACATGGACGGTTTCGAGCGTGCGATGGCGGCACAGCGCGAGCGCGCGCGTTCGGCCGGGCAGTTCACGGCCAAGGGCCAGCTCGGCTCCGAGCTGATCCAGCAGCTGGTACCGACCGAGTTTCTCGGCTACGACCAGAGCGTCGCCGGCGAGCTGGAGGTTCTGGCGATCGTTCGCGACGGCCGACCGTTGCCGGCGCTCGACGACGGCGAGTCGGCGATCCTGATTCTCGACCGGACCCCGTTCTACGCCGAGTCCGGGGGGCAGGTCGGCGATACCGGCGTGCTGATGAATGCGGCTGGACGCTTCCAGGTCGAGGACACGCAGAAGCTGGCCGGCAGCTTCCACGGCCATGTCGGTCGCTGGCATGGTGCGACGTTGAAGCCCGGCGATCGTCTCGATGGCCGCATCGAGGTCGAACGCCGCGACGCGATCGTGCTCAACCACAGTGCCACCCATCTGCTGCACGCGGCTCTACGCACGGTGCTCGGTGGGCATGTCCAGCAGAAAGGCTCCCTGGTCGCGCCGGATCGTCTGCGCTTTGATTTCTCGCACTATCAGCCGATCAGCGCCGAGGAACTGGCACGCATCGAGACCATCGTGAACACGCACATTCGCGGCAATCACGAGGCCGAGATCCGGAATATGGCGATGCAGGAAGCCCTGGATTTCGGCGCCCTGGCCTTGTTCGGCGAAAAGTATGGCGAGCGCGTTCGGGTACTGAGGCTCGGCCCATTCTCGACTGAACTGTGTGGCGGTACCCATGTTCGCCGCACCGGCGACATTGGTGTGTTCAAGATCGTCTCTGAAGGCGGTGTCGCCTCCGGCGTGCGGCGAATCGAGGCGCTGACCGGTGCCGAGGCGCTGGCCTGGATCGAGGCCCAGCAGGCCCGTCTCGACGCCGCCGCCGATCTGCTCGGCGGCCGCGGCGTCGACATCGTCGACAAGCTGCGCTCGCTGCTGGACCGGCAGAAGCAGTTGGAAAAAGAGCTGGAGTCGTTCAAGTCCCGACAGGCAGCCAACGCTGCCGGCGATCTCGCGGGTCGTGCGATCGCGATCGACGGCCTGAAGGTGCTGGCTGCCGTGCTTGACGGCGTCGACGGCAAGTCGCTGCGTGACAGCGTCGATCAGCTCAAGAACAAGCTTGGCGATGCCGTGATCGTGCTCGCCGCACGCAACGGCGGCAAGGTGCAATTGGTGGCCGGCAGCCACGGTGCTGCGCTGGCGCGGGTCAAGGCCGGCGATCTGCTTGGCCACGTCGCCGGCCAGATCGGCGGCCGCGGCGGCGGTCGTCCTGACCTCGCGCAAGGGGGCGGCGAGGACACTCCGGCGCTGGAAGCCGTATTGCAGGCTGTTCCGGACTGGGTGCGTGCTCGATTGAACTGATCCGGCGCTGCCCGCTCTGTTCCGCGTATCCGGGAGCGCCAGTGGCCGTCAGTCGGCCGGCTTTCTGCCGATCGCGACGCTGAGAATTGACGGGCGTACATCCAATCCGTTCCGTAAAAAGCGTGCGCTGGGTCTCAGTTGCTGCGATGCTACATTGCGACTGCGAGGCGGGCTCGGCTACTATCGGGCAAACAGGGGCCCGGCCCGCGTGCTGGACGCGGGGTCGGAGCAACGGAAGCTCCGTTCCTGCGCAATGCGCGCAGCGGGTAGCAAGGAGGGCAGGTAGCATGCTGATACTGACGCGCAGAGTCGGCGAAACCTTGATGATCGGGGATTCGGTGACTGTGACCGTGCTTGGCGTCAAGGGAAACCAGGTTCGCCTGGGTATTACCGCACCAAGGGATGTTGCCGTGCATCGGGAAGAAATCTTCCAACGCATCCGGCCGGAGGGCGAAGCCAACGGCTCCGTCGGCAGCACGGACAAGCCGCACTCCTGAATGGCTTGCGCGCGCGACAGGACCGGCGGCTTTGACCCGTTTCCGGCTTAGCCGCTATCCTACGCAACCTGAGCGGTGCCGGTGGCACCGCAGGACCAGATCCGGAGAGATGCCCGAGAGGCCGAAGGGGCTCCCCTGCTAAGGGAGTATGG
>CAZFUH010000463.1:0-2830 GCA_964522235.1 uncultured Rhodanobacteraceae bacterium | reverse complement strand
AACTTTGCCATGAGCCTGAACCCGACCGACCTGTTCGATGTCCGCAGCCTGCTTACCGATGAGGAATGCATGGCCCAGGACACCGTCGCCCGCTTCACCGACGAAAAGGTACTGCCGATCATCGGCGACTGTTTCGACCAGGCCCGGTTTCCTGTCGAACTGATCCCCGAGATCGCCAGCCTCGGCCTGCTCGGCTCGTCGCTGCCCGAAGACTACGGTTGCGCAGGCATGAACGCGGTCCAGTATGGGCTGATCTGCCAGGAGCTGGAGCGCGGTGATTCCGGTATCCGCAGTTTTGTCAGTGTCCAGAGCTCGCTGTGCATGTACCCGATCTACGCCTATGGCAGCGAAGAGCAGCGCCGTGAGTGGTTGCCGCGAATGGCCGCAGGCGAGGTCATCGGTTGTTTCGGCCTGACCGAACCGCAAGGCGGGTCCGACCCGGCGAACATGAAGACCAGTGCCCGGCAGGAAGGCGGCGACTGGGTCATCAACGGTGCCAAGATGTGGATCACCAATGGCAATCTGGCCCAGATTGCGATCGTCTGGGCCCAGACCGAGGACGGCATCCAGGGTTTCATCGTGCCGACCGACACGCCCGGCTTCACGGCCCAGGAGATCCACAAGAAGATGAGCCTGCGGGCCTCGGTGACCAGTGCCTTGTACCTGGACAACGTACGCATTCCTGACCGCAATCGACTTCCCAATGTCAAGGGATTGAAGGGTCCGCTCGGTTGCCTGACCCAGGCGCGCTACGGCATCACCTGGGGCCCGATCGGTGCCGCGATTGCCTGTTACAGCGAAGCATTGGAGTACAGTAAAGAGCGGATGCTGTTTGGCCGCCCGGTTGCAGCCACGCAGTCGGCACAGATCAAGCTGGCGGAAATGGCGCGGCGCATCACCCTGGCGCAGCTGCTGGTGTTGCAGTTGGGCCGGCTCAAGGATGCCGGCAAGATGGCGCCGACCCAGGTGTCGCTGGCGAAATGGAACAACTGTCGGATGGCCATCGATATCGCCCGCGAGGCGCGCGACCTGCTCGGTGGCGCTGGCATCACGACCGAGCACTGCCCGATTCGGCACGGCCTGAATCTGGAGTCGGTGATCACGTATGAGGGAACCGAGACCGTGCACCAACTGGTCGTCGGTCGTGAAGTCACCGGCATCAACGCGTTCTGATGGCGATGCCGACTTGGGCGAATCCATCTTGGCCGCCGGCGACCCGGATTGAGACCGAGCGTCTGCTGTTGCGCCCGCCATTGCGCGATGACTTCGACGCCTACGCCGAGTTGATCGCCGACGAGGAAGTTGCCCGCTACATCGGCGGTGTCCAGCCACGGCCCTTGGCCTGGCGCAGTTTCATGGCAATGGCCGGGGCTTGGCAACTGGAAGGCTTCGCCATGTTCTCGGTGATCGAAAGGCGCAGCGGCCGCTGGCTGGGCCGGATCGGGCCGTGGCGACCGGAGGGCTGGCCCGGTACCGAGGTCGGTTGGAGCCTGATTCGCAGCTCCTGGGGGCACGGCTATGCGCATGAGGCAGCCGTCGCCAGTATCGACTGGGCATTCGAACACCTGGGCTGGGATCGGGTCATTCACACCATTGATCCCGACAACCTGCCGTCAATCCGCCTGGCTGAACGGCTCGGCTCCAGCTTGATGGGTCCGGTGCAACTGCCGCCGCCGCATGAGCACGTGTCGGCGCTCGCCTACGGTCAGAGCCGCGAGCAGTGGTTTGCACGACGCGCCAGCCGATAGACAGCGGGTCGAGAGCCATCGGCAACGCTGCGTAGGCAGGAACGACACAGCGCCGACGCAGGTGCCGCCGCAGCCTGCATCGATCCCTCTTGACCGCGGCTACGCATCGTATCCTGCGTCGTTCCGCCGGGTGTCGCATGTTGCTGGACGATGTGCCTGAGGTTCATCGTCGGTCTGCGACAATGACCACATGGGTTTCTTGGCACGTCTTACGCTACTCGCTGCGTTCTTCCTCGCCGCTGCGTTCAGCAGCACTGTTGCTGTTGCCGGTGATGTCGTGTTCGTGAACGGGTTTCAGCAGGCACCAGCTGGCCGCGGCGGCAGCAACTACCACTGGTACCACCTGGATGCCGGTTGCGATCGCGAGCCGTACGGAATCCTGGCCAATTACCATCAGCCCGGCATACGTACGATCGTGATCGACCAGTTGGTACAGATGCGCGCGCGCGGGCAAAAGCGCATTGCCACCGGCGTCATCCACTTGCGCGCACCGATCGCCAACGACGGCGCCTACGGCGGAACGCTGCTCGACAGCACCGGCGGCGACCTGCGGCCACGCTACCGGCAGAATCTTGCGCAGTTCCTTTCCGACATCCGCGACGCAGGCTTCGTCGAACTGCTGTTCCGCTATTTTCCGCAAGGACCGAACTCCCCGACCTACTGGTCCGAGTTCAACGAGGGTCTTTACCAGGAAAACTGGAACCTGATCTTCAATCTGGAACCGCTACTGCAGCAATCCGGTCTCGACTACCGCACCGACCTCGGCGTCGAGGGCATGCCGCGGGCACGCATCATCGAATTTCTAGGTATCTCGATCATTCGTCCGAACGAACCGGCCAACTCAGCGCACAGCCAGTATGCCCGGCGACTATGGCGCGAGTACGTCAGTGTTTTCGGCCACCAGCATTCAATCGGCTTCTCATTCGTATCCGATAGCCACCGCGAGCGCACCGAGGCAAGGGTTCGGCACATGCCGTACGTCTATACCGGCGACTACAGCGCAGGCGTATTTCCGACGGTGCTGGGCCTGGACATCTACGGAACGAACGATCTGGACGAGGCGACAATCTTCGGTCGCCATG
>CAZFUH010000462.1:0-2854 GCA_964522235.1 uncultured Rhodanobacteraceae bacterium | reverse complement strand
CAATGACGATGGCATCCGTTTCGCCTCGAACGCTTCTGCCGCGCAGGCTCCTAGCGTTCCAGCAGCTTGAGCTTGTCCGGCTGGTTTTCCCAGTCCTTGGCGTCGGCCGGGGCTTCCTTGCGCTCGGTGATCACCGGCCACTGCTGCGACAGTTCCCGGTTCAACTCGATGTACTGTTCCTGGCCGGCTGGAACCGAGTCTTCCGGATAGATTGCGTTGATCGGACATTCCGGCTCACACAGCGTGCAGTCGATGCACTCGTCGGGATCGATGACAAGAAAGTTCGGGCCTTCGTGAAAACAGTCAACCGGGCACACTTCGACGCAGTCGGTGTACTTGCACTTGATGCAGTTTTCGGTGACGACGAAGGGCATGGTGGTCGGATCCGTCCGGCGTTGGCTGCGGCGCGCAAGTGTACCCCAAGCCAGCAACCGGTCGAGTCGGGGGCGATCGCTGCATAGATCCAGCAGTTCAGTCCCAAGTCCAGTGCCGGCAATGATCGCCAAGCGGCACTTTGTGAGGCCAGGTGCCGCCGCTTCGAATCGCGGCCGGGCAGGACTCGAAAACGAGCTGGTGCCGGGACGATCCGGCCGCCTGGCGCTGATTTGGTGGCGCTCCCTAGGGGACTCGAACCCCTGTTCCCGCCTTGAGAGGGCGGTGTCCTAGGCCACTAGACGAAGGGAGCACGCTTGAGGCGGCAAGCGCCAGGCCGCTAGTATAAGCGATTGCCCAGGTACGACAAGAGCATTGGATCGTTTGCTCCCCTCCCTTTCGCTTCCGGCATCACGGATGATCGCCCCGGCCCGCACCTGGTTCGCGCCCTTGGTCATTCGTCGTTCCGTTGCCGTCCATCGGTGCCTTGCGGAATGAATACCGCGGCCACAACGCCTTCGTCGCTGAATCCGTTCGGTGTCGTGCCGCGCGAACAGCACACGGTGTCGCGCAAGGCGATCAGCGGCAACGCGCTGCGCGTCCTGTACCGGCTGCGTGATGGCGGCTATCAGGCCTATCTGGTCGGCGGTGCCGTACGCGACATCCTGCTCGGTCACGAACCGAAGGACTTCGATGTCGCCACCGATGCGACGCCGGAACAGGTCCGGCGTCTGTTTCGCAACTGCCGACTCATCGGTCGGCGCTTCCGGCTCGCGCACATCCACTTCGGCCAGGAGATCATCGAGGTTGCGACCTTTCGCGGCACCGGCGACGACGGCGATGGCGATCGTGAACTGGCCAATGGCCGCCTGCTGCGCGACAACGTTTACGGCAGTCTGGAAGAAGACATCTTCCGGCGCGATTTCACTGCCAATGCGCTGTACTACAACATCGCCGATTTCAGCATTCGTGATGACGTCGGCGGACTCGACGACATCCGCTCCCGGCGTCTGCGCCTGATCGGCGAACCGGAAGCGCGCTTTCGCGAAGACCCGGTGCGCATGCTGCGCGCGGTACGTTTCGCCGCCAAGCTTGGCTTCGAGATCGAGCCCGGTACCGCGCGGCCGATTCCCGGTCTGGCCAGCCTGCTGTCCGAGATGCCGCCGGCACGCTTGTTCGACGAAACGACCAAGCTGTTTCTGCTCGGTCATGCCGAGCGCAGTTTCGAGTTGCTGGAGGCGCACGGTCTGTTGCCGGAGCTGATGCCGCAGGTTGCCGAATGCCTGGCCGGCAGTGACGGCGAACGCTACCGGCAGCTGGTTTGCTCGGCGCTGGCCAGTTCGGACCAGCGCGTGCGTGAGGGCAAGCCGCTGACCTCCGGTTTTCTGCTGGCGGTGTTGTTGTGGCCATTGGCCGCGCGCGCGCACGCGATCGAGATCGAAGCCGGTTGCGAGCCGATCCTGGCCTGGCAGCGTGCCGCCGACGCGGTAGTCGGCAGGTTTTGTCGACGTGTTGCCGTGCCGCGGCGGATCAGCTTGTGTACGCAAGAGATCTGGACGCTGCAGTACTGGTTGCCGCAACGTAATCGGCGCCGCGTGCTGCGTCTGCTCGCGCATCCGCGCTTCCGCGCCGCCTACGATTTTCTGCTGTTGCGTTCCGGCGTCGAGCCCGGGGTGATGGAGCTCGCACTTTGGTGGCGACAAGCGCAGGAATTGGACGGAGATCGGCTGAGCGAACACATTCAGCAGGCCGGCAGCACGACGACGGACTCGCAAGTCGAAGCCGGGCGCAAGCGCCGGCGCCGCGGCGGTCGCCGGCGACGCGGAGGTCAACGCGATTCGGCTGCACCCGAATAGTCCCGTCTTCCGGCCTTTGCCTGTGAACCTCCGCCTGCTTCCTGTCCTGACACGATTCGTTGGGCCGGGTGTCTTGGATTGCGCAGTTGCGGCCGTTCGTGTCCAGGCGTCGCCATGAGCTTGCGACCGTGCACGCTCGCCTATGTCGGCCTTGGCGGCAACCGCGAGGATCCGCCGCGACAGCTGGCTGCGGCCTTGCATCGCCTCGCGACCTGGCCTGGAGTCTCCCGGCTGCGCAGTTCGCGCCTGTATCGGTCGCCGCCCTGGGGCTGCCTGGAGCAGCCGGATTTCGTCAATGCGGTCGCCGAGTTGTGTTATTCGGGAGCCGCGGCCGGCCTGCTGGCCGGTCTGCTGGCGATCGAGCGAGAGGCCGGGCGTGTGCGCGGCGGCAGCCGTTGGGGGCCGAGGCGCCTGGATCTGGATCTGCTGCTGTTCGGCGCCCAGCGCATCGACCTTCCGGGCTTGACCGTGCCGCATCCGCACCTGCTCGAGCGTGCCTTCGTCGTGCTGCCGCTGGCGGAACTGGCGCCGAACCTCGATCTTGCCAATGGCCGATCCGCTGCCGCGCACGCCGCCGCGATCGACGCTGGCGGCGTGGTTGCGCTAGTGTAGTGTTTCGCTCTTGG
>CAZFUH010000461.1:0-2867 GCA_964522235.1 uncultured Rhodanobacteraceae bacterium | reverse complement strand
TCTCGGCCAGTGCCGACACCATCATTTATCTCGACACCGGCAAGGTGCACTGCGACGCGCACGGCAAGGGCTTTTGCCAGGTGCAGTCGGTGAATCCGTACTACGGCTATCACGGCAAGCACCATCATGTGAAGAAAGAGGCGACCTTCTTCGATGTCGACGACTTGCAGGAAGGCATCCTGCCTTGTCCGTCGAACTGAGCGGGATCAGGGTCGGCGCAAGCCGAGCGGCCAACCAGGCCTGATTCGGTGCGGGGTTCTCAGGGTCGGGCTTGCGCCTGCATGGTGCCAGCGGCGAATCCGCTGGTCATTCGGATGACTTGGCAGGCCGGATCGCCTGCGTCGCGGCGATCCGGATTCTGTTTCGAACGTGGCGCCGCGACCGGTGGATCGATCCTGCCCGGGCGGCCGCAGACTTCGGGTGTCGTCCCTTGGTATCAGCGATCGGGCTCGTGAGATCGCGATTCCGGGCTCGGCCACTACTGGGCCGGGCCCGGTCGCAGTCGATTCAACCTGCAGTTGCTCAGCCGGTGGGCCAGAGCAGGCCGAAGGCGGCGGCGCTGACGCCGCCGTAGATCGCGGCATCGAGCAGATCCTTGGCCACGCTGGTCCATGGCTTGGCCATCCAGATGCCGTTCGAGATGCTGCCGACGCCGTAGCTGAGGAAGGCGAGAATGCCGGCCAGACAGGCTGCGCGAGCGGGGTCGACCTGCAGGCCGTAGACATGAAGAATGACGACCGCCGTGACCACGGCGAGCGCGAGGTTGAGCACGAACCAGGTGATCAGCGCGGCGCCCATCGTTGGCGCACCGTTCTTCTTCACCGTCAGGAAGGCAATCGGGCCTTCGCGGTACTTCGCCTGCATGGCTTCGTCCTGCATCGCCTTCATGTCGAGACAGTGCGGCATCACGTACATGCCGGGCGTCGGCGCACCGGCACGGATCGCGGTGCGAACCTCATCCTCGTTCGCGAGCTTTCCGTAGTCGGAGTTGTGCCACTTGAACACCATGTGGATCAGGCTGCTGGCGATGAATATCAGGGCTGCGGTGGCGAGAATTGGCAACCAAAGCAGGATCAATTCGTTCATTGCGGGGCTCCTTGCGATTGCGGTGAAAGACTGGGAATTGCATGGAAAGCCGGGGACAACGTCGGCAGCGCCGAGAATGCCGCTGCCATCGTACTCCCGGCCGACATCAAGGGCGCGACAGTGCCCGCTGCAGCGACGGCGTGATCGTCGGTCGAGCTCGCTGAAGAGTACCGGCTGCGAATGGCTGCTGACCGTGCAGGATGCCTCGAATCCACCCCACCACCTTGCAGACTGAATGCCGGAACGGCCTGGATCTGATCATATCTCATTGATTTATCACAGAAGATCAACTTGGCACGGCGTTCGCATTGGATAGGCCGCGACCCGATACAGGGTCAGCATTCCTAACTAGAAGCGAAGGAGACTGCGATGAACACCAAACTGCATACACCACTGGCCGCGCTGAGTCTGAGCGTTGCACTGGCCTTCGGCGCCGGTTCCATTCTGGCCGCCGAGGATACCTACGCCCAGTCGCAAGATCGCGAGTCCGACCAGCCGGTCAGCGACACCTGGATCACGACCAAGGTCAAGAGCTCGCTGCTCACGACCGACGGCGTCGCCGGCACTGACATCAACGTCAGCACCACCAACGGCGTTGTCACCCTGGCCGGTGTTCTCGACAGCCAGGCGGCTGTTGATCGCGCGATCCAGGTTGCCCGTGAGATCGAGGGTGTAGTGAATGTCGACAGCCGTGCGCTGACGACTCGCTAAACCAACACCGCCTCATCGCGCGCCGTGGTCGGCACGGCTTGGACGTGCCGGCCACATTCAAGACCAGAGACGATCGGCGCTCGCAGTGCCGCTGTGCAAGGCGTTGCAAGGCCGAGCTGTCATCTCCGGACCATCCGGAGTCAACACACTCAAGTAAGTAAGGAGCAAGCAAATGGATCAGGATCGAATCAAGGGCAAGTGGAAGCAGCTCACCGGCACGTTGAAGCAGAAGTGGGGCAAGCTGACCAACGACGATATCGACGTGGCCGAGGGTGACACCGAGTACCTCGCAGGCCGTCTGCAAGAGCGGTACGGCTTGGCCAAGGACGAGGCACGGAAACAGGTCCGGGATTTCGAGCGCACGCTCTGACCGGATCAGCGGATCTGGCCGTCTGTGGCTGTAGGCCGCTGACTGCCGGATCCCTTCCGCGTAGGTGATCCGAACCCATTGATGGGTCGGGCTGCTGACGACTTTGTTGTACGAAGGCCGGCTGCGTGACGCGTAGCCGGCCTTTCGTTCTTGGGGCAGGTCTGCCCAGATCGACCCGGTTGCGCCGATCGGTTCGCCGTGGCGGGCAGCCCGCTGACTCTACCGCTTCTTGCCGGCCACCTGCGACGATCAACGCAGCGGCTCCCGTTCGGTGGCCGCACCATGCCGCTCTGGCTGGATTCCGGCCCCCATGTGCTATTCTGCCGGCGCCAGAAACAACGGTTTAGACAGGACAGGCATGAGCGAAGAGCGGCAGGGCCGGGGCACGACGGGCGAAGGCGGCAAGATTCTGTACTGCTCGTTTTGCGGCAAGAGCCAGCACGAAGTCCGGAAGCTGATCGCCGGGCCCAGCGTCTACATTTGCGACGAGTGCGTTGAGCTGTGCAACGACATCATCCGCGAGGAGCTGGAGGAAAAGACCTCGAGCACTCGTAGCAGCCTGCCGCGTCCGAAGGAAATCCTCGACACCCTGGATCAGTACGTGATCGGCCAGGCGCAGGCCAAGAAGGTGCTGGCGGTGGCGGTATACAACCACTACAAGCGCCTGGAATCGCGCGGCAAGAACGACGATGTCGAGCTG
>CAZFUH010000460.1:0-2874 GCA_964522235.1 uncultured Rhodanobacteraceae bacterium | reverse complement strand
CTGGCAGTCGCCCGCGACCAGGCCGTGCTCGGGCAGATTGCCTTCGGTCGCGGCGAGCTGGAACAGGCCGAAGCGGCGATGCGTGAGGCGCTGCGTCTGCGCCGGGAACAACTCGGAGACAGCCACACCCTGGTTGCCGGCAGCCAGCATGACCTGGGCGTGATCCTGCTCCAGCGCGGTGCCATCGACGAGGCCGAGCAGGTGTTTCGGCAGGCGCTGACAACACGCAGGCAGCTGCTTGGTCCTGAACACGCCGAGATCGCATCGACCCTGCTCAACCTCGGTGCCCTGCTGCGGCGCCAGGGCAAGGGCGAGGCCGCCGAGGTGCTCTACGTCGAAGCCGGACGCATGCTCGCCAACCTGTTTCCCGACGGCCACCCCGAACTGGCGGTGGTGCACAACTCGCTTGCGGTCCTGGCGCAGGAGCGCGGCGAACCGGCCCAGGCCAGTGACCACATGCGCGAGGCGATCCGGCTGTCTCGGCAGACGCTCGGCGACCAGCACGCGACCATCGGCGTGATGCTCGGCAACCTCGCGGCGCTGCAACGGCAGCAGGGCGAGCTGGACGAGGCCGAGCGCATTCAGCGCGAAAGCCTGGGCCTGCTGGCGACCGCAGTTGGCGAACAGCATCATCTGTATGGCGTCGGCCTGACCGGTCTGTCCTTCATCGAACTGGAGCTGGGACGGGCGGTCGCGGCCAAGGCCGGATTCGAGCAGGCCGCGCAGGTGATCGTCGGGGCGCTCGGCGACCAACATCCGGATTACGCCGCCGTTCTCACCGGTCTTGGCGAGGCCGAGCTTGCGCTGGGCTCAGTCGAGGACGCGTTGTCCCGGTTGCGCGCGGCGACGGGGATTCTGGAATCGACCTTGCCGGCGACCCATCCGCGGCGACGACGCACCGCCCTGGCGCTGGCCGATGCCCATGCGCAGGCGGGTGCCTGCGCGGAGGTGATGACGGCCGTCGCCATCTTGTCCGAAGCGGCTTCGTCGGCCGAGCGCCCGCGCCTTCAGCGCCTGCAAGAACGCTGTTCGCGTCCCTGAGCGCAGCTGTGGATCACGGTGTCTGGATCAGCCGCCGCCGGTCAGTGGCAGTTCGATCGGCAGCGTCGACTGCTTTGCCGGCAGGGCGGTCTCGCCTCGGGTCAGGCGCTTGAACTCGGCGCGGCTGACCGAGACATAGCGTTCGTTGCCGCCAATCTCGACCTGGGCACCCTCGGTCACGGCCCGGCCCTGATCGTCGACACGCACCACCATTGTTGCCTTGCTGCCGCTGTGGCAGATGGTCTTGATTTCGCTGAGCTCGTCGGCCCAGGCAAGTAGATAGCGGCTGCCCTCGAACAGCTCGCCGCGGAAATCGGTGCGCAAGCCATAGGCGAGCACCGGAATGCCAAGTGCGTCGACGACCTCGCTCAGCTGCCAGACCTGGGCGCGGGTGAGAAACTGCGCTTCATCGACCAGGACGCAATGCAGAGCCCCGAGCGCGTCGATGTCCTCCCGCAGCAGGGCTTGCAGGTCGTCTTCGGCGCCGAATACGGTCGCCTGCGCGCGCAGTCCGATCCGCGAGCTGACCACGCCGGTGCCGGCGCGATGGTCCAGGCTCGGGGTCAGGATCGCGGTCCGCATGCCGCGCTCGCGATAGTTGTGCGCGCTTTGCAGCAGGGTCGTGCTCTTGCCGGCGTTCATCGCCGAGTAGTAGAAGTACAGCTTCGCCATGACCGCAAGTATGCCGGAGAAGTCCATGGCCGCAACGCCGGATACGTTCACTCGCCGCTGGTCGGAGCTGTCACCGCTGCTCGACCGCCTGCTCGAACTGGAGCCGGCGCAGCGGCCGGCCTGGCTGGAGCGCAATTGTCGAGACGCCGAGCTGCGCGCCGCCCTGGACGTCCTGCTTGCCGACGCCGACCGCGAGCTGACGCTGCTCGATGCCGGTGCCGCCGGCTGCGCCCGCGTGCTGCTCGCCAGCGATCCTGAACGTGACGGGTCGGCGGGTTGGGCCGGTCGCCGGCTCGGCCCCTGGCGGGTACATGATCTGGTCGGTGAGGGCGGTATGGCTTCGGTGTTCCGGGCCGAACGCGACGACGGCGGCTACGCCCAGCAGGTCGCGATCAAGTTGCTGCGCCATGGCATCTTCGATCCCTATGAGCAGCGGCGCTTTATGCGCGAGCGGCAGATCCTGGCCCGGCTGGAACATCCGAACATCGCCCGGCTGATCGATGGCGGGCTGACTCCCGAGGGCGTCCCGTGGTTCGCACTGGAATTCATCGAGGGCCAGCCGCTGGACCAGTACTGCGATCAGCGCCGGCTCGATGTCGAGGCGCGACTGCACCTGTTCCTGACCGTCTGCGAAGCGGTGCAGCATGCCCATCGTGCCCTGGTCGTCCACCGCGACCTGAAGCCGTCGAACATCCTGGTTCGCGCCGACGGTAGTGTGAAGCTGCTCGATTTCGGAATTGCGCACCTGATCGAAGACGAGCCCGGAACCGGCACCGCCGAGCCGACCGCCACGGCGCAGCAGCGCCTGACGCCGGCCTACGCCGCGCCCGAACAGTGGCGTGGCGAAGCAGTGACAACCGCGACCGATGTCTACGCTCTCGGTGTGCTGCTGCATGTGCTGGTGACCGGCCTGAAGCCGTCGCGCCGGGATGACGGCACGATGCGACCGCCGTCCTCGTATCTGGCAGCCGCTTCCGATCGCGACGACATTTCGGGCCGGCGCGCGAGTTCGTGCGCCCAGCTGATCCGGCGACTGCGCGGCGACCTCGACACGATTGTCGGTACCGCGTTGCAAGTCGAGGCCGCGCGCCGCTACCAATCGGTGCAGACGCTGATCGAGGACGTTCAACGGCATCTGCACGGGCGCCCACTGCGCGCCCG
>CAZFUH010000459.1:0-2892 GCA_964522235.1 uncultured Rhodanobacteraceae bacterium | reverse complement strand
ACCCGTTTCACTACACCGCACCGGAAGGCAGCTACGCCGGTGATGCCGGCGATGGCGCCGTGCGCGTGCGCGAGTTCCGGCGCATGGTCATGGCGCTGAACGCGATCGGCCTGCGCGTCGGCATGGACGTGGTCTACAACCACACCAGCGCCGCCGGCCAGGATCGACGTTCGGTGCTCGATCGGATCGTGCCCGGCTACTACCAGCGCCTGGATGCCGATGGTGCGGTCGAAACCTCGACCTGCTGCCCGAACACGGCAACCGAGCATGTGATGATGGCCAAGCTGATGATCGACTCGGCCGTGGTCTGGGCGCGTGACTACGGCATCGATGCGTTCCGGTTCGACCTGATGGGGCATCAGCCGCTGGCTGCGATGCGCGAACTGCAAACCGCCGTCGACACTGCCGCCGGCCGGCGGATTCATCTGCTCGGCGAAGGCTGGAACTTCGGCGAAGTCGCCGACGGCGCGCGCTTCGTCCAGGCGGCGCAGTTGCAGCTGGCCGGCAGCGGCATCGCCAGCTTCAATGACCGCGCTCGCGATGCTGCGCGCGGCGGCGGCTGCTGCGATACCGGCGCCGAACAGGTGATCGCCCAGGGCTGGCTCAACGGCCTGCACTACGCGCCGAACGAACTCGCGCTCGCCGCCGGGCGCGACCAGCGCGAGGCACTGATGGGTCAGGCCGACCTGATCCGGGCCGGGCTGGCCGGCTCGCTGCGTGACTACCGGCTTGACACCTGGACCGGCGACGAGCGCACGCTGGCGCAGATCGACTACGAGGGCCAGCCGGCCGGCTATGTCGCCGAACCCGGTGAAGTCGTCAACTACGTCGAGAACCACGACAACCCGACCCTGTTCGACATCAACGTACTCAAGCTGCCGATCGCGACCTCGCGCGAGGATCGTGCCCGGGTGCAGATGCTCGGGCTCGCGATCGTCGCGCTGAGCCAGGGCATTGCCTACTTCCACGCCGGCATCGAGATCCTGCGCAGCAAGTCGATGGACCGCAACAGCTACGACTCCGGCGACTGGTTCAACCGCATCGACTGGACCTTGCGTGACAACCACTTCGGTATCGGCCTGCCGCCGGCCTGGGACAACGAGGACAGCTGGCCGTGGATGCGGCCTCGGCTCGGCAATGCCGCGATCCGGCCTCGGCCGGGCGAGATCCGCTGGACGCGCGACGCGTTTCTCGACCTGTTGCGGATCCGGACCGGCAGCGGTCTGTTCCGGTTGCGCTCGGCCGAGGACGTGCGGCAACGGTTGCGCCTGCTCAACACCGGACCGGATCAGGAACCGGCCGTCCTTGCCGGCCTGCTTGACGGCGACGGCTATCGGGATGCGAACTATGCGGCGATCGCATACTTTCTGAATGCCGATGTCCATACGCACACATTGGAGTTGCCTGAACTGGCCGGCCGCGACTGGCGCCTGCATCCGGTCCAGCGCAGCCGGCGCGCCGCCGATCCACGGCCGCGCCGCGACGCGCGTATGGATTCCGACAACGGCATTGTCACCGTGCCGGCCCGCAGCGTCGTGGTCTATGTCGTCCATTGATCCGTCACGTCCGAAAGCGCCGACGGCATCGAGCAAGCCCGGCGCAGCGCCACACCTCGCCGTTGTAGAGCGCAGCTTGCTGCGCTTTGCGGCCGTAAGGCCGCTCGCTCCGAATGCCACACCTAAGTCGAGCAAGCTCGACTCTACAAAAGCGTCGAAGCTCTACGCGACGGGACCTGGCCCATGATCGACACCTCGATCCGGAAGATCGTGATCGTCGGCGGCGGCACCGCCGGCTGGATGGCGGCAGCCCTGCTGTCGCGCCTGTTCGGCCGCCATCTCGACATCCGCCTGATCGAATCCGACGAGATCGGCACCGTCGGCGTCGGCGAGGCGACGATCCCGCAGATCCGCCTGTTCAATGCCACCCTCGGCCTGGACGAGGACGATTTCGTCCGCAACACCCAGGGCAGCTTCAAGCTCGGCATCGAGTTCGTCGACTGGACGCGGCTCGGGCACCGCTACATGCACGCATTCGGCAACACCGGTGGCCGTGATCTGGGTGCGGTGCCGTTCCACCAATACTGGCTGAAGCAGCGCCTTGCCGAGCGCGCCGTCGAGCTGGACCAGTACACCTTCAACACCGTCGCCGCACGCCAGGGCCGATTCATGCGCCCGGCGCCGGTGCAGGACTCGCCGCTGGCGAACATCTACTACGCCTTTCACTTCGATGCCGGCCTGTACGCGCGTTACCTGCGCCGCTATGGCGAGGCGCGCGGCGTCGTCCGCCGCGAGGGCAAGGTGGTCGATGTCGAGCTGGACGGCGAAAGCGGATTCATCACCGCGGTGCGCATGGACAACGGCGAGCGCGTCACCGGCGAACTGTTTCTCGATTGCTCCGGCTTTCGCGGCCTGCTGATCGAACAAGCCCTGCACACCGGCTACGAGGACTGGCGGCACTGGCTGCCCTGCGACCGCGCCTTGGCGGTGCCGTGCACTCCGGTGCCCGAGCCGACGCCGTACACCCGGGCGACTGCGCGCGCGGCCGGTTGGCAGTGGCGGATTCCGTTGCAGCACCGGATCGGTAACGGCTACGTCTATTGCAGCGAATTTCTTGGCGATGACGCAGCCGCGGCCACCCTGATGGCCGACCTCGACGGCCAAGCGCTGGCGGAACCACGGCAGCTGCGCTTCGTCACCGGCATGCGTCGACGCTTCTGGAACCGCAACTGCATCGCCATCGGTCTGGCCAGCGGCTTCATGGAGCCGCTGGAATCGACCAGCATCCATTTCATCCAGTCCAGCCTGTCGAAACTGATCAGCTTGTTTCCCGATCGCGGCTTCGATCCGGTCGCGATCGACGAGTACAACCGGCAGGTCCAGTTCGAGTTCGAGC
>CAZFUH010000458.1:0-2910 GCA_964522235.1 uncultured Rhodanobacteraceae bacterium | reverse complement strand
TGTTCACCCTGCAGCTGCTGTCGGTCGAGAATCGGCCGCTGTCGCCGTCGAACTCATTGAAGGCGCTGACCAGCTACACCAGTCGGCTGCACGAGCTGATGACCGATCTGGCCGTGCGCTACAACATCAACATCATCGGCGGCTCGCACCCGACCATCGTCGAGGACGGCGACGTCCACAACATCTGCTATGTCGCTCTGCGCGACGGTTCACTGCATAGCCAGGAAAAGATCCACGTCACGCCGAACGAGCGCACCTGGTGGGGGATCAAGGGCGGCGACATCGCCCGTGTGATCCCGACCGACTGCGGCCCGATCGGCATTCTGATCTGCTACGACAGCGAGTTTCCCGAGCTGGCCCGCCACCTGGTCGATCAGGGCGCGCTGATCCTGTTCGTGCCGTTTTGTACCGATACCCGCGAGGGTTATCTGCGCGTTCGCTATTCCTGCCAGGCCCGGGTCATCGAGAACCAGTGCTACGCCGTGCTCTCGGGCAATGTCGGCAACCTGCCCGGGGTCAACAATTTCGACATCCAGTACTCCCAGAGCTGCATTCTGACGCCCTGCGATTTCCCTTTCGCACGCGACGGCGTCGCCGCCGATACGACACCCAACGTCGAACAGGTTGCGTTTGCCGATCTGCGCCTGGACACCCTGGCGACGGCGCGCAGCGAGGGCACGGTGCAGAACCTCAAGGATCGGCGCCACGACCTGTACCAGTTGCGCTGGCGTCGGCGCGACTGAAGTTCGATTCGTTCCGGTTCGCTACCGCGGCCAGGTCGCCGGCCGCGATGACGCCGGCGACCGCGCGTCTTCGGGAGGCTCGGCTCTACATCAGTACGGCCGGCATAGTACTCTTGCGCCTCCTCCCACTCTTCGGATCCGAGCATGTTCAAGACAACCCTCCTGACCTGCCTGCTGGCCTGCGCGGTCACCGCCAATGCGTCGCAAGCCGATGCCGACAAGCGCAGCCCCGAGATGGAAGCCGCTATCGAGCTGCTGGCCCTGATGGACATGGACCAGATGATGGCCGGCATGCAACAGCAAATGGAAGCGATGATGAGCTCGCAGATGCAGTCGGTGGTCAGCTGCCCGGCCATGCAGCCTGTCGTCGACGCGTTCTCGCGCGAGTCATCGCTGCTGATGACCGAACAATTCAGCGGCGAATCGTTTCTACCCTCGATCGCCGAACTCTATGTCGAGGTGTTTTCTCTGGAGGAGCTGCAGGGCATGGTCGAGTTCTATCGCTCTGCGCTGGGACAGAAGCTGCTGGAGAAAATGCCCGAGCTGATGCAACGTTCGATGGTCATCGCAGAACAGCAGATGCACGAGATCATGCCGAAGATCGAGGAGATCTCGAACCGTTTCGCCGCCGAGTCGGCGGCGGCAAGAGTGGACTGCGAGGATTCTGACGACGGCGACGAGCAGGACTAGACATAACTGCCGCGCACGTCCCCTTCTCATTCGAAGCGCAGCTATGGCGAAGACGATCGAAATCAAGGTGCCGGACATCGGCGATTTTCCCCAGGTCCCGGTCATCGAGCTGCTGGTGCAGCCCGGCGACACGGTCAAGAAGGACCAGGGCCTGGTGACGCTGGAGTCGGACAAGGCGACGATGGAAGTACCGGCGAGCGCCGACGGCGTGATCCGGGAGTTGAAGGTCAAGCTCGGCGACCAGGTTGGGGAAGGTACGATCGTCGCGGTCCTGGAACCGGTCGATGCCGGCGCCGACCGCGGCGAGGCATCGGCTTCGACGCCGGCACGTGCCGAATCGCCAGCCCCCGGCACGCCTGCCAGCGACTCCTCGGCGCCGGCCGGCACTGCCGGCGCGGTGCGGAAGCCCGCCGCGGGTACCGGCCGGACCGCCGACATCGAATGCCGGCTTGTTGTCCTTGGCGCCGGTCCCGGCGGCTATACCGCCGCGTTCCGGGCCGCCGATCTGGGCCTGGATACGGTGCTGATCGAACGCTATCCGGTCCTCGGCGGCGTCTGCCTCAACGTCGGCTGTATTCCGTCGAAGGCCCTGCTGCATGCGGCCAAGGTCATCGACGAGAGCGTACATGGCGCCGACATGGGCATCACCTTCGCCGCACCGACGATCGACCTGGATCGTCTGCGCGGCTACAAGGACAAGGTCGTCGGCCAGTTCAACAAGGGTCTGGCCGGGATGGCCAAGCAACGCCAGGTCCGCACCGTGATCGGTCATGGCCGATTTGTATCGCCACATGAGATCGAGGTCGAGACCGACGACGGCGTCAAGCTGGTGCGTTTCCAGCAGTGCATCATTGCTGCCGGTTCACAGCCGATCAAACTGCCCGGTCTGCCCTGGGATGATTCGCGCCTGATGGACTCAACCGATGCCCTGGAGCTGGCGGAAATCCCGAAACGTCTGCTGGTGATTGGCGGCGGCATCATCGGCCTGGAAATGGCCTGCGTGTTCGACGCCTTGGGCAGCGAAGTCACCGTGGTCGAGTTGATGGATCAGTTGATGCCAGGCGCCGATCCTGACCTGGTCAAGCCGCTGGCACAACGCATCGGCAAGCGCTATGGCGGCGGCATCCACCTGAAGACCAAGGTCACCGGCATCGAGGCGCAGAAGAAGGGGCTGAAGGTCAGCTTTGAAGGCGACAAGAACCCGGACGCCCAGCACTATGACCGCGTTCTGGTTTCGGTGGGACGGACGCCCAATGGTGGCCGGATCGGCGCCGAACGGGCCGGCGTCGAGGTGACTGAGCGCGGCTTCATTCCGGTCGACCGGCAGATGCGCACGAACGTACCGCACATCTTCGCGATCGGCGACCTGGTCGGTCAGCCGATGCTCGCGCACAAGGCCAGCCACGAGGGCAAGCTCGCGGCCGAAGTTGCGGCCGGCGAAAAGAAGGAATGGCTGGCACGAGTGATTCCGTCGGTC
>CAZFUH010000457.1:0-2924 GCA_964522235.1 uncultured Rhodanobacteraceae bacterium | reverse complement strand
GCGCGCTGCGACCGTCGCGGCTGATGGATCAGGTTCGCGGACGAATTCGCCGGCTCGATTTGGCGCTGTGTGCCGAGGAAGCCTACTGCGGCTGGATTCGTCGATTGATTCTCTGCCATGGCGAGCGCCATCCCAGGTCGATCGGTGCGCAAGAAGTTGAGCAGTTTCTCACCGATCTGGCCGCAGAGCGCCGCACCGAGCGCCGCCAGGTCGAAGACTTCTTCGCCCCCGTGGACGTGCTGCCCGGGACGGAGGTCGCTCAATCGAAACCACTGACCAGCAAAGGGTCGATCCGGAGCAAGCTCACCATCCGGTCGGCTGGACGGCCGACCACCAACAGATCCCGAACCGGGTCGTAGACGTACCTGGGCTGGTCGCCGACCTCGGTGGCCGTGGTCATCCCGAATACCGCGAAGTCCGGGTGCAGCGGGCCGGTCGTGGCATAGCCGCCACGCAGCAGGGCGACGGCGCCGCCATTGAGCACGCCAGTGCCTGGTATTGCCGCGGGCCTGGGCGACTTGCAGCAATCCGGCCAGTACTCTCCAGGGGCCGACTGCGCGATGATCCGTGCCTTCAGTTCCATAACCTCAGGAGAGGTGACGATGACCCGTACCAATGCCTATTCGCTGGTGGTGATCCTGATCCGGATCGGTGCCCTGTATATGGCAATGCGAGGACTGGCGAGCCTCGCGCCACTGGTCTTTACGCACTACTGGTCCGAACTGGCGCCGTTTGCGATCAGCGCCGGCATCCTGCTGCTGCTCGGCGCAGCGGTCTGGGTGTGTGCCGACTTAATCGCCAGGGCGGCCTTGGCAAGTCCGCGAGAGCCGGTATTCGAGAGCGATCTCGATGCCGGCCAATGGCAGTACGTCTTGTTTTCCGTCGTTGGACTGTGGTGGGTGGTGACGGCGATAGTCAGTCTGGTCTGGTCCATTGTCGGATGGTGGCAGGTGTTGAACTACGCCGAGGGTTCGCGAACGCTGATTGAGTTCGGAGCAGGTCGCTTTGCCGATGTCGTCGCATCGCTTGTTCAGCTCGCAATCGGCATTGCGCTGCTGCTCGGAAGCAGAGGACTCGTACGTTTGCTTCGACGTCTGCGCGGTCACGAGTAGGCGAAACCGCCCAGAGTCCCGTTTGCGTGAGAGCAATCCCGTCTTGGCCTAGGTAGCCCTCGGTTCGGCTTCTTGGCCGGGTCGGCTCAAGCGCCAAGTGCCGTCAATCGACGGTTCTGGCGCCGAAGCGGGCGCCGATCCAGTCGCTGATCTGGGCAAGTACCGAAGGAGCGAAGGTCTCGGCAAGATCGGTGTACTCACCGAAGCCGCCGGTCGAGGCGGTCTGGAACATGTGGTTGAGTCCGTCCAGTTTGATGATGGTGACATCGGGATTGTCGGCCAGGGCTGCCGCGATCGCCGCCAGGTTCTCGTCGGCGGGCACCTGCAGGTCGAGTGAACCGTTCAATGCCAGCACCGGCACCCGGATCCGGGACAGAACGGCCGTGGCGTCGTAACGCAGGAAGTAGCGGTACCAGTCGCGCGTGAACTGATGCACCAGCAGTTCCTGCTGAGCGGGAGTGGCGCCCAAGGCCTGCAGCGCTTCTGCTGTAAGCACGGCGCGCACGCGCGCCTGCGCGTCGGAGCGGTCGTCCGCTTCGAGAATCGCCGCGTTGATCTGCGCGATCACCGGCGTGCCACGCTCCAGGTCGCTTTCGCTGGCGCCTTGCGACTGGCCGATCAACCGCCGTTGCGAATCGATCAGCTGGGCGGTGCTGGTGCCGGGCCCGGCTAGCATGACCATGAACGCAATGTGCTCGTTGTTGATCGCCGCCAGCGGCGCGATCATGCCGCCTTCGCTATGGCCGATCAGGCCAATCGCGGTCGGGTCGATTTCCGAACGGCCCAGCAGATAGTGCGCCGCGGCATTGGCGTCGGTCGCGAAATCGGCCGAGGTCGCGGCGCCATGATCGCCGGTCGAGGCGGCAAAACCGCGATCGTCGTAGCGCAGCACCGCAATGCCGTGGCGGCTGAGATGATCGGCGAGAACGGCAAACGGCCGGTGACCGAAGATGGTTTCGTCGCGGTCTTGCGGACCGGAGCCGGTGATCAGGATCGCGGCCGGGAAGGGTCCGTCACCCTTGGGCACGGTCAGGGTGCCGGCGAGCGTGACCCCGGCGGCCTGGGGATTTTCGAAGCGGACCTCTTCGGCCGAGTACGGAAACGGCGGCTTCGGCGTCTGCGGGCGGTCGCGCGCCGCGCGCGCGGTGTTGGTCGAAATTCGAGTGAATTCGACCTCGGCATCGTCTTGTCCGGTTCGCCGCCAGGTTCCCACCATTTTCTCGCCGTCGCCGTCGCCGTCGCCGTCGCCGGCCAGTCGGCCCTCGTAACGCACTGCCGCGGCCACGACCTCGAAGCGGACGATTCCGCCTTCGCGCTCGAACCCCGACACCGGTAGATCGATGCCGCCCATGTCCGGCGAGTCGAGGCGTGCGAAGGTGCCGCGCTCGTTGGTTTCAACGCGCAAGATCAGGCGCAATTCGACGCCGTTGCGGTTCAGCACACCGTTCCAGGTTCCGTCCATGCCATCGATGACCGGTGCCGGCGGCGGCAGGCCGCGTTCCAGGGTCAGTGGCAGGTCGATCTGCTGGTGAAAGGTGCCGGTCCAGCGCTCGCCATCCCAGGTGCCGCGATAACTGGCGGCGAAGGCCGGGATCGTGAACGCGAACGTATCCGCGCTGACCTGGACCTCGTGCAAAGGAATCTTCTGTCCCGGTGCCTGTGCCGGCGATTCCAGCACCCCGCCATAGCCGTGGTCCCCTGGAATCAGGGTCACGATCAGCGTCAGCTCGCCTTGCGGGGTCGACAGGACGCCATGCCAGTCGCCGGCCACGGATTCGGGAGCGCCGGCCTTGGCAACGGCGATTGCGAACA
>CAZFUH010000456.1:0-2933 GCA_964522235.1 uncultured Rhodanobacteraceae bacterium | reverse complement strand
GACTGCGCAGCACGCGCGCCAGCTTGCGCGTGGTCAGGGCCGGCGCGGCGCCTTCGGCGAGCAGTTCGCGCAGGGAGACCGGCCGTGCGACCCGGACCCAGGTGTTGCGGCCGTTGAAGATCAGCGCCAGTGCGCGCTGGAACCAGCCGGTGATCGCCCAGTGTTCGGAGAACAGAACTCCGAACCAGCCGCTGTTGCGGTCCGGAGCGCGGCCGACAAAAATCGACACCGGTACGATCTGGCAATCAAATTCCGGATCGCTGGCGGCGCGATCGACCAGGGCGGCGAGAGCCTCGGTGTCGGCGACGGCACGGTCGCGGCGGCCGAACGGCAGTGCCCGGCGTCGGGTCAGCGCAAAGCTGGGCCGTTTCCGCGGCAGGGCAGGATCGGATTCGAACGGTCCAGGCAGACCGGCCTCGCGGCAGGCCTGTTCCAGGATCAGGGCGTAGCTCAGGCCTTCGCGCTCAAGCACATAGCAATAGCGCTGTTGCAGGTCGAAGCGCTGACCGGGTTCGGGCTGCTCGATGCGCAGCTTGACCCAGGGTCGTTGCAGCGCGTACAGCAGGCGCGCCCACAGCGGTGTGCTGGGGGCGCGCTCGGGTGCGCTCACGGTCGGAGCGGGCAAGGCCATGTCCGGTCGTGGGCGGCTTCCTTTTGGACTTAGTCGTCCTTGCTCAGGTTTTCGATCGCTTCCTTGCCGTACCAGCGGCCATCGATCTCGACCATTTCGGTGTCGAACTGAAGTGGCGCGCCGAACAGCTCGGTGTGCACACGCACGGTTGCCTGGCCGCCCTCATGACGCAGGGTTTCGGCACGGGTCTTGTCCAGCGCTTGATCCATGTCGATGTCATAGGCCTTCAGCGCGCCCTTGAAGCCCTCGAAAGCGATTCCGAGCAGGTTCATTGCGCCATCGAAGTCCAGTGCCTGGACATCGTCCAGGGTCTTGACCGGCAGACGGCGCGCGGCCGAGACGACCTCGGAGACGGCACGCTCCGCACGCGCGGTGCTGGTGAACTCGCCCTTCTCCGCCCAGGTACCGACGGCGTTGATCAGGTTGACCACCTGCGGCTTCTGGTCGGCAGTCAGGTCCTCGCTCTCGTTGATCGCGGCGATCACGAAACCCTTGCCCATCGCGATCATCATCGGCAGCTGGGTGCGCATTTCCTCACCCTGGAGCTGTTCCAGCTGCGGCCGAATCTCGGCCATCAGCTCGGCTTCGGCGTTCGGGCCGGTCAGCTTGCTGATGGTCTCGGCGAACTGCGCGCGATCCTCGTCGCTGACGGTGTCCTGCTTGATCTGCTCCATCCACTTCGTCCGGGCTTCCTGCAACTGGGCCGGCGGCACCGAGTTGCTGATCAGACCGGTAAAGTTGTTGGCGCGCAGCAGTTTGACCGAATCCATGACGGCAGCTTCCGGCGTGCTGCCGCCCGGCTGTGCGGCAGCGGTGGTGTCGGGGGCATCCTTGGAGCCGCAGGCGGCCAGAGCCAGGGCCAGTGCCGCAAGCATGGTGTATCGGGTCAGATTGGCGGAGCGGTTCATCTATGGTTCTCCTGAAGATAGGTGGGCGAAATGGACCAGGGCCACGCGTCCGACTCCGGATCGCCGGCCCTGTCACGGAAACCGCGCATGCGGTGGGTGGTGTCAGGCGAGCCGCACCACTCTGATCGTGCCGCGGCACTGTAGAACCGCCGGCCTTCCCAGGCAAGCCAACCGATGGCACGGAGGGGGTCCTGGCCGGATCCGAAACGCCCCAGCCTGAACCCTGTTTGTTTTTGATTTTGCTCAATAAAATCCCGAAGTTTGGCGCCGAAGGCAGGGTGCTTCCAAGCGCCTGGGCTGTTCGTCCGGAGCGCCTTGTCAAGTTCCTTCCGTCTGCTGTCGGGACGGCTGCCGGGGCAGGAACAGGGTCAGCAGGTCATTCAGGAAACGGCGGCCGAGCTCGCTGGCGCGGACCTGTCCGTCGCCGAACTCGATCAGGTCGCGAGCCGCGGCCTTGGCCAGCGGCGCATCGAGAACGGACGCCGGCAGGCCGGTGGTCCGTTCGAACTGGCTGAGTTCAAAGCCCTGATGCAGGCGCAACGCGTTCAGCGCGAACTCGAACGGCAGTTCGGCCTGGCCGAGCCGATCGTCGCCGCCGATCGCGTTCGCCGTGCCGGCGGCACTCAACCAGATGCGTGGGTGCTTGTGTTTCCAGCGCCGGTGAATGCCATCGCCGACCTTGTATTTGCCGTGTGCGCCGGCGCCGATGCCCAGGTAGTCGCCGAACTGCCAATAATTCAGGTTGTGTCGACATTCGTGTCCGGGCCGGGCATAGGCCGAGGTCTCGTAGTGCAGGTAGCCGGCCTCGGCCAATCGTGCCTGACAGTCGCGCATCATCGTGAACGCGGCCTCGTCATCCGGCAGCTGCGGCGGTCGCGCCGCGAACTCGGTCTGCGGCTCGATCGTCAGCTGGTAGTGCGAGATGTGACTGGGCTGCAAGGCAATTGCGCGGTCGACATCGATCAGGGCCGCGGCCGGATCCTGTTCCGGCAGCGCGTACATCAGGTCCAGGTTCAGCTCGTCGAAGCCAGCGGCCAGCACTTCGGCGGCGGCACGCCGCGCCTCGTCGCTGTCGTGGATTCGGCCCAGGCGCCGCAGCATGGCATCGTCAAAGCTCTGGACGCCAAGGCTGATGCGATTGACGCCGGCGCGTCGATAGCCGTCGAAACGGGCGTGTTCGGTAGTGCCGGGATTGGCCTCCAGGGTGATCTCGGCATCGCCGGCAAAACTTAGACGGGCGCTGGCGCCGTCGAGAATGTCCGCAATCGCGGCGGGCGGGAACAGGCTTGGTGTGCCACCGCCGAAGAACACGCTGGTGACCGTGCGCGGCCTCAACTCCGGGTAGTCGGCGAGATCGTGGTCGAGATCGGCCAGCAGGGCACGGACATAGTCGG
>CAZFUH010000455.1:0-2939 GCA_964522235.1 uncultured Rhodanobacteraceae bacterium | reverse complement strand
CTCGACGGTCTCGCGACGAACGTTCACGAATAATGCGGGCTAGTGCCGACGCAACCGGTGGTAGACGCGGCGGGCCAGGTGGAACAGGCGGCCGCCGGTGCCGGCGCTCAGCACGGCGTTCGCACCTTCCAATTGACGGGTCAGCGACGTGATCTCGCCGTACAGGCGCTGGTTGTGCATGTCGCGACGTTTGAGCAGGATTTTCAGCTCGTCGACATCGGACTGTTGCAAGGCGTAGCCGGCACGGAAGCGATCGGGCAGCGGGCGATCGACATAGATCGTGGAATGAGTGTCGGCCAGTTCGTCATCCGGCCGCTCGCGGCTGTAGAAGTACAGGGCGATCGATTTTCGGCTGAGTGAGCGCTCGTTCTCGGGAAGTTGGATCGGCGGAAACGCGTGCCAACTCCATTCGGTGGTCTCGAATATCACGGCACGATTGAACAATGGCGTAATCGTCGTGATCTGGTCCTGGTCCGAGCGCGGGTCGGAATGCAATTCCAAGGAGCCGCCCCAATCGTCCTGCCAGCGATGATTGAGGTAGACGATCAGATTCAGACGTCGATGCCAGCGTTCGACCGGGTGCCGGTTGAAGTCGACATGCGCGTCGAGATCCTGGCCATGGCGGTTCTCGTGGGTACCGCCGCCGAAGTACCACGGGTCGTACAACAGCTCGTCGATGCCGGTCATCCGTCCGACCAGATGGAGAAATTCCCGGCTCCGGATCAGATCGTCGAGATCGGCATAGCTGGGGCCGAGTTCGCGGATGCGCTCGACGGTCGACTTGTTGCCGAGTGAGCCATCTTCGGCGCGAGCATTGCCGCGTTCGAACGTTGGGAACTGTTCGAGCAGGGCCTGGGCGAAGTCTCGATGCAGGAAATCGTCGATGACCAGATGCCGGAAGGGTCGTGCGGTCCGAAATGCCAGGCACAGCGCTTCGGCACGTTCGTGCAGACCAGGCTGGAGCAGATCGACAGCGGCGGCGGGCGAGGGGGGCGCAGCGGCCTGCGCGGTGGTAGCACTCATGTCGGGTTCGCGGAGAGTTCGTGGCGGCGGCCGGGCTGGCGTACAATGATGCGCCGAAACCCCACTTTCAGGAAGCCGGTTCGCACCGGTTCATCGTCTATGTCCCAAGTTGCTGTTCAGATTCCGGCCAACGCCGCCAAGTGCTACGAGGTGACTCGTGACCAGTTGCCGCTGAGCTGCCCGGGGCCGCAGATGACGCTGTGGAACTCGCACCCGCGCGTCTATCTGCCGCTGGAGGACAACGGCCGGGCGACCTGTCCCTACTGTGGCGCGGAATACGTGCTGGTCGATCAGGTCGCAGCCTGACCACCTTCGCGGTGTCGGCGCGCTTGACCGTGGTGCAACTGTTGCCTGCGCTTGAGGCCGGCGGCGTCGAGCGCTCGACGCTGGAAATTGCCCAGGCCATGGCCGATGGCGGTGAGCGCTGCATCGTCGTCTCCGCTGGCGGCCGCCTGCTGCCGCGCCTGCGCGCAACCGGCAGCGAGCACGTCGAGCTGGCCATTGGTCGCAAGTCGCTATTGAGCCTGCGTCATGTCTGGACCCTGCGCCGGCTGCTGCGTCGGCTGCAACCGCAGATCGTTCACGCCCGTTCGCGCTTGCCGGCGTGGTTGGCGTGGTGGGCATTGCGCGGTCTTCCGGCGGCGAGTCGGCCGCGTTTCCTGACCACGGTGCACGGTCTGAACTCGGTCGGTCGTTACAGTGCGATCATGACCCGCGGCGATCGTGTGATCGCGGTTTCCCAGACCGTGCGCGAGCATCTGTTGCGGCACTACAAGATCGCGTCGGAACGGATCGAGGTGATCCCGCGTGGCATCGATCCGGCGGCGTGGCCGCATGGTCATCAGCCATCGTCTTCGTGGCGGAATGACTTCTTTGCCGAGTTTCCCCGTCTGGACGGTCGCAAGCTGCTGCTGTTGCCCGGTCGTGGTACCCGCCTCAAGGGCCATGCCTCGGCCATCGAACTGTGCGCGCAACTGGTCGCCCGTGGCCACGACGTGGCGCTATTGCTGCTGGGTGCCGACGAGCCTGGTCGCCAGCACTATCTGGCCGAATTGCAGGGTCGCGCCGAACGATTCGGGATTGCCGATCGCTTCGTAGTCAGCCGCCAGCGTAGCGACGTGCGCGACGTGATGGCGATCTCGGATCTGGTCCTGCAGCTTTCGGACAAACCGGAATCGTTCGGGCGTACCGTGATCGAGGCACTGGCCTTGGGACGACCGGTATTGGGCTGGAACCATGGCGGCGTCGGCGAGTTGCTGGCTCGCCTGTATCCACGCGGTACGGTTGCTCTTGCCGATCTTCCGGCATTGGCGGCGACAGCGGAATCGATTCTGGCTGCCGGCGAAGTGCCGGCTCCGGATCTGAGCGACTACACGCTGGCGTCGATGCAGGCGGCGACTCTGCGTGTCTACCGGTCCCTGGCGGCATCGCCATGCTGACGATCGCACCGGCGGCGCCGAAAGGCCGCGACGACTTGAATCTGGCCGAGCTGCTGCCGGTGCTCCTGCTCTGGGGGGTCCTGGCCCTGCTTCCGCTCGGGCGGACTTCGGAGCTGCCGTTGCTGCTCGGGGCGGTCTGGGGGCTGTGGTTGTGCTGGCGCCGGGGTCGAGAACTATGGGCTTTGCCCGGCGTTCGCTTGGCACTGGCGCTGTTCGCCTGCTACTGGCTTCCGGCCTTGGCCTCCGCTCTTGGCGCCGTCGAGCCGGGCAAGACCTGGCCGCATGTCGCCGGTCTGCTGCGTTTTGCTCCGTTCGCTGTCTTCGTCGCGGCCACCGTTCGCAGTCCCGCGCAGTGGCGTTGGTTGCTGCGCGCCAGCGCTCTGCTGATTGCGGTCTGGGTCCTCGATGCCTGGCTGCAGGCAATCACCGGCCGCAGCCTGGGCGGGTCGATGGCCAGCGACCGGCTGAGTGGCATCT
>CAZFUH010000454.1:2389-2944 GCA_964522235.1 uncultured Rhodanobacteraceae bacterium | reverse complement strand
ACCCACGCCGATCATGGCAGTAGCGCAGCGGATTCGATCGCTGTTCCAGGCACACTCCACCGGCGGGACGGGCGACTGCCCGGCAGGTTCGAGGGATCCAGGTAGACGGCACTCGCACCGCTCCAGCAGGTACAGCAGGCAATCGAAGACGCGCTGCGGCAGAACCTTGAGCTGCTGGTCCGACCACAGCTCACGCGCCGATACGATCAGTCGCCGGTCGCCGAACCGGTACTCGTCGATGGTCATGCCGATGCCGCGATCTTGGGGCTCACGCCGGAACCTTACACTGCGCCTGCAAGCCCAGACGATCAATGTTGGCGTCGCATCAGCTGCAGTGCGATCTCGCGCAGCACGGTGCCATCGCCGTCGAGTGCGTCCAACGCGTCCAGGGCGTCGGCGAGCAGCGATTCGGCCCGCTCGCGTGCCGGCGCCGTGCCGAGTATGGCGCTATAGGTCGGCTTGCCTCGTGCGCGGTCGACGCCGATGGTCTTGCCGGTCATCGTGCTGTCGCCGATCTCGTCGAGGACATCGTCCTGGATCTGAAATGCCAGGCCC
>CAZFUH010000454.1:1711-2379 GCA_964522235.1 uncultured Rhodanobacteraceae bacterium | reverse complement strand
CGCCTGGGGCAGGAGGTGGGGGCGTGGGCGGGGTCGTTGGCGAGGTTGGCTGCGAGCGCCAGGCCCAGGTCGAGCGCGTAGCGGTCCAGGGCCGCAAGAGCCGTTGTGCCGGCGGAGCCGGCGGCGAGCGCGCCCAGACGTACGGCAGCGGTGATCAAGGCGCCGGTTTTCAGTCGGTGCATCCGTGTCAGCGTGTCCAGATCGGGCTGGTCGCCGACCAGGCCCAGATCCAGACTTTGCCCACCAGCCATGCCGGCCTGGCCGCTGGCTTGCGCGAGTTCGCGGATCTGCGCGAGCACGGTTTCGGCCGCCAAGCCGGCATCGGTGCCGGTCGCGAGGATCTCGAAGGCCAGCGATTGCAGGGCGTCGCCGGCGAGTATCGCCGTCGCCTCGTCAAAGGCCCGGTGTACGGTGGGCCGGCCGCGACGCAGGTCGTCATCGTCCATCGCCGGCAAGTCGTCATGGACCAGGGAATAGGCGTGGATCAGCTCGATCGCGACGGCAGCCGAATCCAGCGCTTCCGGGGCCACCGCGACCGCGTGGCCGGCACCATAGACGAGTAACGGTCGCAGCCGCTTGCCGCCGCCGAGCACGGCGTGCTGCATCGCCGCGGCCAGGCGTGACTCGTGCGCCGGGGCCAGTGAGCGCGCGAGCGCGGCATCGCAACG
>CAZFUH010000454.1:0-1701 GCA_964522235.1 uncultured Rhodanobacteraceae bacterium | reverse complement strand
GACAGGGACGTGCTCATGGCGCGTTGATCTAGTTCGGGCCAGGTTCGAACGGTGTCGCCTGTTCCGGCCGTTCCGGGTCCAGCAGCTGCCGGACCTTGAGCTCGGCCTGATCCAGGGTTTGCTGGCATTGACGATACAGCGCGATGCCGCGCTCAAACGCGCTCAATGAGTCGTCCAGACTCAGCTCGCCCTGTTCCATGCGTTGCACCAGGGATTCCAGTTCGCCCAGCGAACGCTCGAATTCGGCGACCGGTGACGGTTCGACAGCGGTGGCGGGCTTGCTCGGCGAGTTCTCCATGACGAGAAGGTAAAGCCGGTCTCCGGTGTGGTCAATCGGGAAGAAAGCGCAGCCGGCTGCCATTGCGCTCCAGAACGGCACGCAGCTCGTCACCGAGCACGACATCGGCAAAGCCTGCCGGCTGACCCTCGAGCCACAGCACCGGCCAGCGGCTGCGTAACCACGTCGGCACGCCGGTCTCCTGCAACAGGTGCTTGAGCCGATGCCGTGGGCGTTGCGGGTGCAGACGCAGACGCTCGCCGCCGCGCCGGCTGCGCACCTGCAGCGATAGTGGTGTCGCCGGCGCCGGCTCCAGGCTCAGGCGTCCGGCGCCGGGTACGGTCAAAGCCCGCAGGCCGTCCCAGGCCAGGTCATAGCGCAGCGGTCGGTCCGATTCCGGCGCCAGTGCATGCAATTCGTCTTGATGTCGGCGCAGCACCAAGGCCGGCCCGTCGGGCATCGGTGGCAGCTCGATCCTGGCCTCGGCATCGGCACGCGCGAGCAGCAATTCGTGCTCGATCCGCTGCAACCGCCCGGCACCCGGGCTGGTGCCAATCAAGCCGTGCAGCCACAGCCGCAACGCGGCATTGCGTCGCGGCCGTTCAGCAGTCATCAGCGTTGGAATGTCCAGCACCCGCGAATCGGGAGTCGCGGCCCGGGCCAGCAGGCGCCGCCCGCACTCCCGTTCCAGCGCCAAGGCCTCGGATTGTCGCTGTGCGACCTGGGCCAGGCTGGCGTCGGCCTGCGGCCAGCGCTGCCGCAACTGTGGCAGCAGCTGGTGTCGCAGCCAGTTGCGCTCATGGCCGGCATCGGCATTGCTTGGATCTTCGATCCAGCGCAGAGCGTGCTGGTGGGCATACGCGGAGAGTTCAGATCGGGCCAGAGCCAGCAGTGGTCGCCATACGCGCAGCCCGTCGGCGTGCTCCGACCAGGGTTGCATGGCTGCCAGCCCGGCGGGTCCGGCGCCGCGCAGCAGGCGCAGCAGTACCGTTTCGGCCTGATCGTCACGGTGCTGTGCCAGGACCAGGATCTCGTTCGCCGCGGCGGTCGTCGCGAACGCCTGCCAGCGCGCCCGCCGCGCTGCCGCTTCCGGCCCGCTGCCATCGGCATGTACCTGCACCCGGGCGACCGCGACCGGCACGGCGAATTGTTCGCAGATCCGCCGGCAGTGCTGCGCCCACGCCGCCGATTCGGCATGCAGGCCATGGTCGACATGCAGCGCGCGCAGTCCGCGCCTTCGGGCGCTTTCGATCCTGCTCAGCGCATGCAGCAATACGGTCGAATCCAGGCCGCCACTGAATCCGACCACCAGTCCGGTGCCGGTTTCCGGCAGCCCCTCCTGCAATCGTGCCGACAGGTTGCTAGCCCGCATTCTTCATGAACCTTCTGCTGCGGCCGCCGATCCATCCGCTGGGACGCGACGT
>CAZFUH010000453.1:0-2954 GCA_964522235.1 uncultured Rhodanobacteraceae bacterium | reverse complement strand
ATCACCGGCCGCAGCCTGGGCGGGTCGATGGCCAGCGACCGGCTGAGTGGCATCTTCGGCGCCGACAATCTGAAGCTTGGCGGCGTGCTGGCGGCCCTGTCGCCGCTGCTGCTGGCCGAGGTCCAGCGTCGCTTCGGTTTGACCGGAGTGTTCATCGCCGGGCTCGCTCTGGCCGGCGTGATTCTGCTGGCTGGCGCACGCGCGGCCTGGGTGGTCTATGTGCTGGTGCTGGTCGGTTGGTGCATCCGGCCGTTTGCCGGCAGCGCCTTGCGTGCCGGCGGCCTGGCCCTGGCCTTGGCCGGCGCTGGCGCCGCGTTGGGCTATGGCGCCTACCAGATATCGCCTGAGTTCGCAGGACGCATGGATCGCACCTTGCATCTTGCCAATGGTGACCACGGCGACCTCGACCATGCACTGGCCGGCCGGCTGCCGATCTGGCGTACCGCGGCGGCGATGGCGCGGGCCAATCCGGTCAACGGAGTCGGGGTGCGCGGCTTCCGCCACGCCTACCTCGACCATGCCGCTGCCGACGATCCATGGCTGGATCAGGGTGGCGCGATGCATCCGCATCAGCTGCTGCTGGAGCTGGCCAGTGAAACCGGCCTGATCGGACTGCTGGGCTGGGCAATTGCCTTGGTCCTGCTGCTGCGCGCACTCTGGCATGCCGGGATCGCGGCGCGAATGCATGCCTGGCCGCCGCTGCTGGCACTGATGGCGATGTGCTTTCCCTTCAACACCCACTACGCGTTCTATTCCAGCTGGTGGGGTCTGTTCTTCTGGTGGCTGCTGGTAGTGACGATCGCAAGCCTGCATTTGTGTGAGGAAAGGCAGTGGGAATGACTAGCTCGATCAAGGACGAGGTCGCCGCCGGCACGGCGCGCTACTGCAAGTACGGGTTTTTCGTCGTGTTGTTCGTGCTGCTGTTTCTGGGCGCCTACTACCCGGAGTTGGCCGCGAATCCAAACCTGCGGCTCGCCGTGGCTGCCGGCGTCGGAGTGCTGGCGATGGTCTGGGCCCAGTTCGACGCCCGCGCGCGCGGGCTGGAGCTTCCGACCTTGGTCGCAGTCGGACTGGTGCTGCTGGCGGCTGCGGTCGTACCGTACTGGCTGTTCCGGACCCGCAGCGTCCAGGAAGCATGGCTCGCGATCGGGCGTTTTTTGCTTTGGTTGCTGCTGTTGGCGCTGTTCTTCTCGCTTGGCGTAGCGATGCTCGAACTCCAGGGCATTGCACCCAAGCTCCCGCAGGCAGGGCTGGCTCCGGGAGCGGCTACGCTTTGACGCGCTGCACCAGCATGCGGACAATAGGCCGCCCCGCACGGCGATCGGCTGCGCGCGCTGCGCGCGCAGACCGGACTGCACGCCCCGATTTACCGAATTCAGGATGAAGCGATGAACTTTCACGAGTACCAGGCCAAGCAGCTGTTCGCTGACTTCGGCATTCCCGTGCCGCCCGGCAAGGTCGCTGCCAGCGCCGACGAGGCGGTCGAGGTCGCCAGCGCACTCGGCGGCGACGCCTGGATGGTCAAGGCGCAAATCCACGCCGGCGGGCGTGGCAAGGCTGGCGGCGTCAAGTATTGCAAGTCGCCGGAGGAGGTACGGGCCGCGGCCCAGGGCATGCTCGGCACGCGCATGGAGACCTATCAGTCTGCCGGCGTGGCATTGCCGGTGAACCTGGTCCTGGTCGCCGAGGCGACCGACATCGTCAAGGAGCTGTATCTGAGCGCCCTGATCGACCGCAGCAGCAAGACCGTCAGCTTCATCGTCTCCGCCGAAGGCGGCGTCGAGATCGAAAAGGTCGCCGAGGAAAATCCCGACGCGATCCACAGCGTCGAAGTCGACTACGTGCAGGGGCTGATGCCGTACCAGTGCCGTGACATCGCGTTCGCGATGGGGCTGAGCAGCAAACAGGCCGGCATGCTGACCCGGATCATGACCGGCATCTACAACCTGTTCATGGCCAAGGATCTTGCCCTGGTCGAGCTGAATCCGCTCGCGATCGTCAAGGGCGGCGAACTGATGGCGCTGGACGGCAAGCTGAATTCCGACGACAACGCCGACTTCCGCCATGCCGATCTCGTCGCGATGCGCGACGAATCGCAGGAAGACCCGATCGAGGTCGAGGCCGCCCGGCATCATCTCAACTACGTGACCATGGACGGCAATATCGCCTGCATGGTCAACGGCGCCGGCCTGGCGATGGCGACGATGGACGTGATCAAGCTCAACGGTGGCGAGCCGGCGAACTTCCTCGACGTCGGCGGCGGCACCAATACCGAGCGGGTCAAGGAAGCGTTCAAGCTGATCCTGGCCAACGACAAGGTCGAGGTGATCCTGGTCAACATCTTTGGTGGCATCGTCCGCTGTGACCTGATCGCCGAGGGCATCATCGAGGCGGTCAAGGAAGTCGGCTGCACGATTCCGGTGATCGCGCGCCTGGAAGGCACCAATGTCGAGAAGGGCCGGGAGTTGCTGGCAAACTCCGGTTTCGCGATCGAGCCGGCCGTCGACCTCAACGACGCGGCGAAAAAAGCCGTTGCCGCCGCCAAGTAATACAGGAAGCCTTCGACATGTCCGTTTTGGTCAACAAGAACACCAAGGTCATCTGCCAGGGCTTCACCGGCCAGCAGGGCACCTTCCATTCCGAACAGGCGCTGGACTACGGCACCAAGCTGGTCGGCGGCGTCACCCCCGGCAAGGGCGGTAGCGAGCATCTGGGCCTGCCGGTCTACGACACCGTCGAGCAGGCGGTCGAGGAGTCCGGTGCCGACGCCAGCGTCATCTACGTGCCGCCGCCGTTCGCGGCCGACGCGATCCTGGAGGCGGCCGATGCCGGTGTCCGGGTCATCGTCTGCATCACCGAGGGCATTCCGGTGCTGGATATGCTCAAGGTGCACAACGTGCTCAAGCGCAACTACGAGGACACCTGGCTGATCGGTCCGAACTGCCCGGGCATCA
>CAZFUH010000452.1:0-2962 GCA_964522235.1 uncultured Rhodanobacteraceae bacterium | reverse complement strand
AACCGCGCGCGATCTCGCAGGCCGGGCGGGGGTCGTCGTCGCTGCAGTCGTCGGGTTGCGCGTGCGCCGGCAGCGCGAACGCCATCAGTACAAGCCAGACGAGGCGGCCAAAACGGCCGGGCGCCATCGGATGGCCAGCTCGGCGGTACGCGTGCGGCGTTGTCCTCACAGTCATACACCCATCTCCAGGTTCTACGTCGGCAAAAAACGGCGTGGAAAGAGGTGGCGGATGCGAGGAGTCGAACTGCGTCCGGATCTCTGTGGACCCGTGGGGCCGAGACACTACCCGTGCCGCCGTTCTGTTGCAACATAGAAAAACGGGGACAGGTTGAGTTTCCGTAACCCGAATCGCGCAGATCGCATCGTCTGGCGCAGCGCTGGGCGCGATTGATTCTTCGCCGTTGGTGGCGAGGATTCTCCCGGCCTGATCGATCACCGGCTGCTGGCCTGGCGGCATTGAGGCGCCACGGATTCTGGACGACGTGCTGGCCGGAGATCGCCCCGACTGCCCGATGGTGACCTCAATGCCGAAGCGCGAATCCTCGAGCTGTTGCTGGATATTCCTCAGGCAGCTTCCGCTGCGGAAGTCGACGCATCCTGCAAGGGATGACGCGCTTGCGGCCCGAGTTGCTGAGTGCGCTGCTGCGGTTCAATGGCTGCTGCATCGAAAGAATTCCGCCCAGCGGCCGCCACCGGGTACTCGGGCAGCTCCATCCAACCACGATCAGTCGGTGGCTCGCTTGGCATAGGGAATGTCCCATTCGGTCGATCGCGTCTGCTTGGCACCCATCGCAAAGGCCGGGCGCTGCGCTCCGACTGATGGAAAATCAAAGCTGCGATCAAAGAACAGCGACGTCGTCGACGTATGCGACTCGGTCGGCTTGAACCCGCTCATGTCGACCTGAAGCAATTTCGATTGTCGCAGCATCTCGGCACTTCTTGGATACCAGTCGGCGTTGTCCAGCACGATCACGCCTCCAGGAGCCAGCTTCTTGATCGCGAGCGCCGCGCAGTCATAGCGATAGCCAATGCCATCGATGATGATCACGTCAAAGGCTTCATCGTAGGACTCGATGCAAAACGGATATCCGTCGTCCTCCTCAAGGCGCAACTCGACATTTCCGCGCACGACTGACTTCAGGCGCTCATACCATGTCCGATCGTTCTCGACACTGACGACGCGCCCGGCTCGCTCCATCCAGAACAGTGTAGAACTGCCGGCCCCGTACTCGAACACGCGCTTGTCACCATAGTCAAACTGGGCCAGGAACTCGATCGCCGGATAGGTGTACAACGGCAGAGGCCGGCTGCGGCCGTCGATCGGCCGTTGCTCGTCGGCCGATCGGACGAAACCGTACTGGCTACGCAGGATGTGATTGCATACGGCGAGATACATCTCACCCCTGGGCAATTCCAGAACGTTCGGGTTGCTCTTCAGTTCAGCGACGTCAAGCGCCGCGGTATCGTATTGACCCCATAGCGTCATCTGTAGGTTCCGTTGCTGGTGGAGCGGTCACGGTGACGACTCCCGAATCGAGTGTACGCCGACGGCGGGCGACGGCTGGCTTCATGACGGCTCATGATGGCAGATTGAGCACCGTTTCCCACCAGTCGGTTGTCGCCAGACGCGGCCGCAGGCTCGCGGCGCAACCTGCGATGCAACCCCAGATTGAGCCATTGAGCGGAAGTGTTCAAGACGATTCGGTCGCCGCTGGCGGTTGCGATCGCACGGCAGCTCGCACGTGCAAGCGGCTTATCTGGCCGAGCGGGCCGTGCTGACCTACAGCAGCTTACGCAAGCGATAGAGCACGTCCAGCGCCTCGCGCGGGCTGAGTGCATCGGGATCGACGCCGCGCAACGCCTCGACCACCGGCGACGGCGCCGGCGGCGCGAACAGGCTCAACTGGGGCGCGGCATCGCCGTCGCCCCGGTCGGGTGCGGGTGCCACCGGCGACTCGCCGCGGGCTTCCAGGGCGGCCAGGATTCGTCCGGCCTGTTCGATCACCGGCCGCGGCACGCCGGCCAGGCGTGCGACCTGCAGGCCGAAACTGCGGTTGGCCGGGCCGTCCTTGAGCGCATGCAGGAACACCAGGCGCTCGCCATGTTCGATCGCGTCCAGGTGCACGTTGGCGATGCCGGCGTGTTCGCCGGCCAGCGCGGTGAGCTCGAAATAGTGGGTGGCGAACAGACACCAGGCGCGATTGGTCGTCGCCAGATGCACGGCGATCGCCTGCGCCAGCGCCAGGCCATCATAGGTGCTGGTGCCGCGGCCGATCTCGTCGACCAGGACCAGGGAGCGCTCGCTGGCGTTGTTCAGGATGTTCGCGGTTTCGCTCATTTCGACCATGAAGGTCGATTGCCCGCGGGCGAGATCGTCGCCGGCACCGATGCGGGTGAAGATGCGGTCGATCGGGCCGATCCGCGCATGCTCGGCCGGCACATAGCTGCCGATGTGCGCTAGCAGGACGATCAGGGCCGTCTGGCGCATATAGGTGCTCTTGCCGCCCATGTTCGGGCCGGTGACGATCAGCATGCGCCGGTCATCGCCAAGGCGCAGGTCGTTCGGCTCGAACGGCGTCTCCAGCACGCGTTCGACGACCGGATGCCGCCCGCGTCGGATCTCGATGCCGGGCTCGTCGTCGAGCAGCGGCGCGACATAGTCGTGCACTTTCGCACACTCGGCCAGCGCCGCCAGCACGTCCAGTTCGGCCAGTGCCGCGGCAGCATCACGCAGCGGCGACAGCTCGCTGTTGAGCCGATCCAGAAGCGCTTCATAGAGCACGCGTTCCCGCGACAGCGCGCGCTCGCGAGCCGACAACGCCTTGTCTTCGAACGCCTTCAGCTCTTCGGTGATGTAGCGCTCGGCGTTCTTCGTCGTCTGTCGCCGGGTGTAATGCGCCGGTACCTTGTCGCCGTGACTCTTGCCGAACTCGATGTAGTAGCCGTGCACGCGGTTGTAGCC
>CAZFUH010000451.1:0-2971 GCA_964522235.1 uncultured Rhodanobacteraceae bacterium | reverse complement strand
CTCGGCACGGAAGGTCGGGCCGAAGGTGTAGACCTTGCTCAGCGCCAGGCAATAGCCCTCGACATTGAGCTGGCCGGACACGGTCAGAAAGGCTTCGCGACCGAAGAAATCGTCACGGAAGTCGATCGCACCGTGCTCGTCGCGTGGCAGATTGGCCAGATCCAGTGTCGACACCCGAAACATCTGGCCGGCACCTTCGGCGTCCGAGGTGGTGATGATCGGCGTGTTGATCCAGTAGAAGCCGCGCTGGTGAAAAAAGCGGTGGATCGCCTGGGCGATGCTGTGGCGGATGCGGGTGACGGCGCCGAATGTATTGGTACGCGGCCGCAGATGTGCGACCTCGCGCAGAAACTCCATGCTGTGCGGTTTCGGCTGGATCGGATAGGTTTCCGGGTCGTCGACCCAACCCAGAACCTCGATCGCACTGGCCTGGATCTCGAATGCCTGGCCCTTGCCCTGCGACGGCACCAGGGTGCCAGTCGCGATCACCGCGCAACCAGCGGTCAGGTGCCGGACCTCGGACTCGTAGTTCGCCAACTCGGCCGGCGCCACGACCTGGATCGGATCGAAGCAGGAGCCGTCGGAGACATTGACGAAGGACAGGCCGGCCTTGGAATCGCGTCGTGTCCGCACCCAGCCGCGCACGGTGACGGTGTCACCGGCGGCGATGCGTCCGGAAAGGGCGTCCTTGATGCTGACCGATTTTTCTCTTGCCTGGGTCATGCTCGATTTCCTGCGTAGTTTCATTGCCTCGGGGGCAGCCGACAATGATAGCCGACCGCAGACATCCATAAGGCCAAGGGTGCCGCTCACATACGGTTGATCGGCAACGGCGGACGACGACTGGGAGCCGTGGCTGGGGTGCTGGGGTATGCGCGCGGAACCCATGCCGGGCCGCTGACTGTTCAGCACCCAGGCGCTACACTACCGCGCATATGAGCATCACCCTGACCGAAGCCGCCGCCGAGCGCGTTCGTGGCTACCTGGAAGAGCAGCCGGGCCGGCTTGGTCTGCGTTTCGGCGTTCGCCGTACCGGTTGCTCGGGCTGGGCCTATGCGGTCGATCTGGCCGATGCCGAGCACGTCGGCGATCAGGTATTCGAGGATCGCGGTCTGCGCATCTATGTCGATGCCGACAGTCTGCCCCTGATCGACGGCACCCAGATTGACTTCGTCAAGCAGGGTCTGGGCAGCCAGTTTCTGTTCCGCAACCCGAATGTCCAGGCCGAATGCGGCTGTGGCGAGAGCTTCACGACGGCGCAGGAACCGGCCTGACTGCCATCTCGAGAGCGCTGCCCGCCGCGCGAAAGCATCTGGCCCTATTGCCTGAGCCGACCCCATTTCCGGCTGCCTTGCGGGCAAGCCTCCATCCAGCGATAATACGCGGCTCGCTTCCCGGCGAGACCCTTGCCCCATCGCGTCGCGAGGGGCTGCCATCCCCGGCAATGGGGACGACATCCACAAGGAACAACCCAATGCGTCACTACGAAATCGTATTCATGGTCCATCCGGACCAGAGCGAGCAGGTGCCGGCCATGATCGAGCGCTATCGCGGCTTGATCGAGGGCGACAGCGGCTCGATCCACCGTCTCGAGGATTGGGGCCGTCGCCAGCTGGCCTACCCGATCGAGCGCCTGGCCAAGGCCCACTATGTGCTGATGAACATCGAGTGCACCCAGCCGGTGCTCACGGAGCTGGAAGCGGGCTTTCGCTTCAACGATGCCGTCCTGCGCCATCTGATCATCGCCCGCGACGAGGCCGTCACCGAGCAGTCGGAGATTCTCAAGAACAAGGACGAGAAGCCGCGCCGGATCGAAACCGAGTATGGCTACGCCGATCCGGAGCCGAAGTCGATGACGCCGCGCCGTGGTGACGGCGACCTCGACGAGGTGGGTGCCGACGATGCGGACGATGCCGAAATCGACAGCACGCCCGAAGCCGAAACCCAGCCCGCTGCCTGAGGAGCCAAACCATGTCCCGTTTCTTCCGCCGCCGCAAGTTCTGCAAGTTCACTGCAGAGGGTGTGACCGAGATCGACTACAAGGATCTGGCGACCCTGCGCCAGTACGTTACCGAGACCGGCAAGATCGTGCCGAGCCGGATTACCGGCACCAAGGCGCGCTATCAGCGTCAGCTCGCGACCGCGATCAAGCGTGCGCGCTTCCTGGCCCTGATCCCGTTCACCGACAATCACTGATGCCTGGCGTCGGCACCGGCGTCCTTGCCGTTGCCGCTGCACCATCGGACAGCCACTGTGTTGCGGGTTCGCCCGCTAACGAATGGAACCCATCATGGAACTGATTCTTCTTCAGAAAGTAACCAATCTCGGCAGCCTCGGCGACCGCGTCAACGTCAAGCCTGGCTATGGCCGCAACTACCTGGTGCCGCAAGGCAAGGCGGTTCCGGCGACCAAGGCGAATATCGAGATGTTTCAGGCGCGCCGCGCCGAGTTCGAGGCCAAGGCCGCGCAGGCCCACGGCGATGCCGAGGCCCGCGCTGCGGTCCTGGTTGATGCTGCCGTGACGATCAAGGCCAACGCTTCGACCGAGGGCAAGCTGTTCGGTTCTGTCGGTCCACGCGACATCGCCGATGCATTCACCGCCGCCGGCAAGCCGGTGTCGAAGAGTGAAGTGATCATGCCGGAAGGGCCGATCCGCAAGGTTGGCGAGTTCGAGGTGATCATTCACCTGCACGCCGATATCGAGCGCAAGGTCAAGGTCGAAGTGCTGCCGGAGAGCTGATCCCGGCACTCGCCGCGGACCGCAGCAAAGCATGGAAACGGGCGCCCCAGGGTGCCCGTTTCGCGTTCTAGCCCGGAATTCTCACACCCCTCCGTCGCGAGGGCGTCGAGACACCGCTGGGACGCGGCGCGCGGAGTGGAAGACGGCGCCGGCGTAGCCAACACTACGTCAAGCCGGCTGGAGCGAGCACGCCGTGTCCCAGCGGATGGATCGGCGGCCGCAGCAGGTGGG
>CAZFUH010000450.1:0-2995 GCA_964522235.1 uncultured Rhodanobacteraceae bacterium | reverse complement strand
CGTAGGCCCGGCCGGCCGTAGCGAACCCGAAGGGCAGGATGCCCGTAGGGCGCGCCGCCCGGGGTGTCTTTTCTTTTGGTTACTTTTCTTTGGACAAGCAAAGAAAAGTAACTCGGGCCGCCCGAAGGGCGGATCGAAACGATTGAGCTTGAGCAAGTCATGCGTGCTGCCGGTCACCGGCATGAATGCATCGCGAGAACCACGAACTGAATGGTGTTGGGGTTAGGGGACGATCTCGGTGATCCGCAGTTGCGCGCTGCTGCCATCCTGGCTGACGGCATGTGTCTGCAACGGCGCCTGCAGGTCGCCGGATTGAGCCTGGGCATTGCCTGCTCGCGAGATCCGGGCGCCCAGCGCCACTTCCGCGCCGGCCTGCAGTTGCAGTCCTTCGATCATGCGTTCGTTCTGGCTCAAGGTCACCGTGACCGGGAACTGCGGTGAGCCGATGCGTCGGATCGCCAACGGCGGCCCGCCGGCCGGACTGCGCGCGAATACGAACAGCGTGTCACCCGGATGCAGTCTCTCGCTCAGCGACGGATCCAATTCCACCGTGATCCGAACATGCGGTCCGTCGACAGGGTCGTCGCTCGCCTCCGGCGTCGCTGGTGTCTGCGCTGCCGTCGCCAGCGCGCCCGGACCGCCGCGGGCGCGGGCAGCGGCGATCTGCTCGTCGATGCGCAGGGCGATCGGATCGTCCGGCTGCAGCAGGTCGCGCAAGCGTTGCCAGTAGGCCAGCCCCTCGTCATTGCGACCGTCCTGCAGCTCAGAGATGCCAAGCAGCCACAACGCTTTCTGGTGCCGATCGTCGGTCGCCAGCGCCTGTTCCAGAAGGCTGCGCGACTGGCCGTCGAATCGTCGGCTTGCCGAGTTCAGCGCCAGGGCCTCTGCATGTTCGACCTGGACATCGGGCATGGTCGGTGCCAGCGCCATGGCACTGCTGGTCGCGCGCTGCATGTCGGCGAAACGTTCGGTCGCGCGGTAGCTGCGCGCGAGCAGCAGCCAGCCATCGACGTTGTCCGGTTGCGCGCGCAGGCGTTGCTCCAGGCTGGCGATCGCCTGGTCCATCTGCTGCGGCGCGTCGACGTTGGCCGCCGCCGGCGCGCGCAGGCTCTGCGGGTCCAGTGCCTGTGGCGCGCCGATGGCGAAATACAGGCCCAAGGCCATGGTGGGTACCAGCACGGCCAGGACCAGGGCCAGGTTCCGGGCCGGTGCTGGCGCATCGCGTTCGAGTTCGGCGACCAGGGCATCGCTGAGACGCTGGCGCTCGGCGGCATGCGTGGATGGGTCGATCTCGCCATTGTCCAGACGCTGCTTCAATGCCGCCAGTTCGCGTTCGATCCGACGGCGCTCGTTGCCGGCACGTCGACGCAGTAGCGGAGGCAGCAGCAGGGCAAGGGCGATCAGGCACAAGACCATGACCGCCAGCCAGAAGGAGAAGATCACCATTCCTCGTTGTCCTTGGGTTCCAGCGCCTGGGCATTGGCCGCCGGGCCGGCGCGCCGGCGCACGATTCGCAGAACCGCCAGCAGTGCGAGCAGGGCCAGAATGCCGGGACCGAACCACAGCCACCAGGTTCGGCCGTCGAGCGGTGGCCGGTACAGCACGAACTCGCCGTAGCGATCGGTCAGATAGGTCTTGATTTCGGCATCGCTCTTGCCGCCTTGCATCAGTTCGTAGACTTCGCGGCGCAGATCGCGGGCGATCAGGGCGTCGGAGTCGGCCAGACTCTGGTTCTGGCACATCACGCAGCGTAGCTCGCCGGTCAGGGCGTGGAAGCGCTGGCGCTCGGCGTCGGTGTCGAACGGCAACGGATCGATCGCCGCATATGAATTGCCAGCAATCAGCGCCAGCGAGGCGAGCACGAGCACGATGCGGACCACGGAAAACACGGGCCTAGGCATCTGTCTGGTATTCCCGAAAGCCGCGGGTCGACGCCACGGAGTTGCCATGCCGGGCAGGGGTAAGCTCACGAGCCGGCCTCGGCATGCAGCTGGGCCAGCAGCGGCAGCAGCACGACATCGACGTCGCGTTCGGTGATCGGGCCGATGAACTTGTGCCGGATCGTCCCGGCAGCGTCGATTACGAAGGTCTCCGGTGCGCCGGTGACGCCGTACTGCACGACCACGCGGCCCTCGCGATCGGTCGCGATCGCATGGTAGGGATCGCCGAAGCGGGCCAGCCAGCGCAGCGCGTCGCTGCGTTCGTCCTTCCAGTTCAGCCCGACCATGACCACGTCGTCGCGTCGCGCCAGGTGTTCGATCAGCGGATGTTCGATGCGGCAGCCGGCACACCAGCTTGCCCAGACGTTGAGCAGCCACGGCCGGCCAAGAAACTGGCTGCTGCTGATCTCGCCCTCGCCATCGCGCAGACCGGGCAGGGCGAACGCAGGCGCTGGCTTGTCGATCAGCACCGACGCCAGTTGTCCAGGGGTGCGGTCGCGGCTGGACTGGATGCCGATGAATAGCACGCCGGCCAGAACCAGAAAGCCGGCCAGCGGCAATAGACGCCAGATCATGCCGCCACTCGACCGTCGGCAGTGACTGTCGCCTGTGCTCGCCGGGTGGCGTAGCGATGGTCAGCAGCAGCCCAGAGTCCGCCGAACATCATCAGTAGCGCGCCGAGCCAGATCCAGCGGATGAACGGTTTGTGGTAGACGCGAAGTGACCAGCCGCCGGCCTCGTCGATCGGTTCGCCGAGCGCGACATACAGATCGCGGAACAGGCCGGGGTCGAGCGCCGCCTCGGTCATCACCTCGCCGCGCCGGTAGCCGCGCTTCTCCGGGTGCATCTGGAGCAGTTCGCGCTCGCCTCGAAAGACGGTCACGGTGCCGTACTCGGCGCTGAAGTTCGGTCCCTCGCGCTGATCGGTGCCGTCAAAGCGGAACGTGTAGCCGGCGACTTCGATATTGTCGCCCGGGGACATGGCGACATCACGTTCGATACTGGTCGCCTCGGTGACCAGCACGCCGATCACGAACACGCCGACACCGATGTGC
>CAZFUH010000449.1:0-3000 GCA_964522235.1 uncultured Rhodanobacteraceae bacterium | reverse complement strand
CACCACTCCAGCCCAGAACGACAGGCCACGGCCGGTCCGTCGCTTTCGCGCCAGCGGCCGCGACGAGCGCCTTCGCCTGCGGGTCTGCGCCTGGCTGGCCCTGCTGTTGTCGATCGCCGGCGCCAAGGCGCAGACGCTCGACCACGACGGCCTGCACTTGCGCTCCGGTGCCGGCGACTGGCGGCACAGCCTGGCCCTGGAGACCTTTGTCGATTTTCGCGTTCGCGGCCTGCTTGCCGAAGTTTCGGTACGCCAGCACTACGTCAACGACAGTGGCGAGTGGCTGGAAGGCCGCTATCTGCTGCCGCTGCCCGAGGACGCCGCCGTCGGCCGCCTGCGCGTGCGCGTCGGCGACCGCGTGATCGAGGGCGAGGTCCGCGAGAAGCAGGAAGCGCAAGCGGTCTATCAGGCCGCTGCCGCCAGCGGCCAGGTCGCGTCCCTGGTCGAGCAGAGCCGACCGAATCTGTTCCGTACCGCAGTCGCGAACATCGGACCGGGCGAACGGGTCGAGGTCGAGATCGGGTACTGGCAGGCGGTGCGTTTCGCTGACGGTGCGTTTTCGATCGCCTTGCCGCTGACCCTGGTGCCGCCGTATCACCCGACCGGCGACGATCCGCGGCTGGCCATGCTCGATCCACCGGTGCGGGCGCCGGGCGCCGCGGCTTCGGCGATCGACCTCGGGTCCGCGTTCGAGCCGACGGTCAGCGTCGTCGTCGACCTCGACGCGGGCGTGCCGCTGGCGAGCGTCACCAGCCCGAGCCACGCAATTCACGTCGAGCCGGCGGGTCGCGGCTACCACGTCGAGTTGCGCGACCTGGTCGAAGCCGTGGACCGGACCTTCGAGTTGCGCTGGACGCCACGCGCCAGCGAACTGCCGCAACAGGCGTTGTTCGTGGAGCATCTGGACGGTGCCGACTATGCCCTGCTGATGCTGGTGCCGCCGACCCTGCCGGTCGAGCCGGTGCCGCGCGAGTTGATCCTGGTCGTCGACAACTCCGGTTCCATGCACGGCGAGTCGATGATCCAGGCGATCGCCGCGGTCGATCGTGCTCTGAGCCGGCTGCGCCCGGGCGATCGCTTCAACGTGATTCGTTTCGATCACACCAGCGAGACCGTATTTCCGCAATCGGTGCCGGCCGACGCCGAGCATGTCGAACACGCCCGCCGCTTTGTCGGCGCCCTGAGCGCGCGCGGCGGCACCGTGCTGATGCCGGCGCTGGACCTGGCCTTCGGCCCGGCGCCGATGCCCGGCTACCTGCGCCAGGTCGTGCTGATCACCGATGCCGGCCTGGGCAACGAGCAGGCCCTGCTCGATGCCATCGAGACCCGGCGTGGTGATGCGCGCCTGTTTGCGGTCGGCATCGGCAGCGCGCCGAATGAGCATTTTCTCCGCCGCGCTGCTGAACTGGGTCGGGGCAGCTACGTGATGGTGCGCAACACGGCCGAGATCGAGGAGCGTACCGATGTCCTGCTGGCACGCCTGGACCAGCCGGCGTTGCGCGATCTGCGTCTGCACTGGCCGGGACCGGCGGAGGTCTACCCCGAACGTCTGCCTGACCTGTATGTCGGCGAGCCTCTGCAGGTGCTGGCGAAGCTGGACGGTGTCGGCGGTGCACTTCGCGTCGAAGGTCACGGCCGGCATCAACGATGGCAGGAGCGCGTGGATCTGATCACGGCCAAGAACGCCGATGGCCAGGGCGTCGCCCGGCTCTGGGCGCGCGCGCGCATCACCGCGCTCGACGACCACCTGCGTCGCGGTGGCGATCCGCAACAGGTCCGCGCCGACGTCATCGAACTGGCGCTGCGCCATGGTCTGGTCAGTCGCTATACCAGCCTGGTCGCTGTCGAGCGCACGCCATCGCGACCGCTCGACGCCGATCTGGCATCGGCCGCGTTCGCGAACGCCGTCCCCGCCGGTTCGCTGGCGTTTGCCCAGGGCTCGACCCCGGCTCGCCTGCGTCTGGCCCTGGCCCTGGGACTGGCCTTTGCCGCCGCCCTGCTCCTGGGCCGGCGCCGGCGACCCCACGACGATTCTTCCCGCAGCAAGCACACGGAGGTTTGAGCCATGGTCCTCGATCTTGATCGCAGCCCGAGCGGCAACCGTTCCGATGCCGCCGAAACGCTTCGCCCGCGCTCACTGGAACTGGCGCTGCGTCGGATGGGCTTTCGTCCGCCACCTTCGGATGGCGGCGCCGGTGCCGTGTGCTGGCGCAGTCGCGCCAGCAATGATCCGGCACCGGATTGGCTGCCGTTGTAGGCCGGCGCGATGCGAACACCCCCGCCGATTCGCCGGCTGCGACTGGCGCTGGCCCTGGCCTGTGCCACCCTGGCCGTGATCTGTCTGGTCGATGCCGGCTGGATTCATGCCAAGGCCGCCGTGGCCCAGGTCTTGCTCGAACGATCCTGGCAGCGCAGCGACGGCGACGGCCAGGCGCCGCCGCCGTGGCCCTGGGCCGATACCCGGCCAGTCGCTCGTCTGCATGCGCCGCCGCTGCGGCACAGCCAGATCGTGCTCGCCGGCGACAGCGGTCGGGTGCTCGCATTCGGCCCAGGCTGGGCACCGGCGAGTGCGGCGCCGGACGGCCGCGGCACGATCGTCATCAGCGGCCATCGGGATACCCATTTTGCGTGGCTGCGACATCTGGAAACCGGCGACCGGGTGCAACTGGAGACCCGAGACGGCCGGCGCGACTACATCGTCACCACCCAGCGCATCGCCGATGCCGAGCGCGAGCGCATCGCCCTCGACGACGACGGTGACACCCTGCTCCTGGTCACCTGCTGGCCGTTCGACGCCGTAGCTGGCGGTCCATTGCGCTACGTCGTTCGCGCCGAGCCAGCCGACCACGCCGTTGCCACGGCGTTCTAACGAATGGCTCTCACACGCCGACGCTACCGGGCCGGCTCAATCGAGCGGCTGCTCGAAGTCGGCGGCGAAAATGGCGTCGACGACCAGGACCGCGGATTCGCGGACGATGTCGTAGTTGCTGTCGCCGACGA
>CAZFUH010000448.1:2656-3001 GCA_964522235.1 uncultured Rhodanobacteraceae bacterium | reverse complement strand
CGCGAGTGAAGCGGGTCACCGATGCAATGCTGAAGATGGTCAAGCTCGACATCGCCACTCTTGAGCAGGCCTATCGGCAAGCCGGCAACTGAGGGGAAACCCAGCGGCTGGCGCCCAAGGCGATCGGGAGTCGGATCATTGTTCTTCCACACCCTCTCGGCGTGAGCGCGCCAATACCTCAGACCGGCTTCCGCTTCGATGGTCGTCGCTTCGGGCGGCAGTCCGTTGGCGCCATGACGAACGTGAACGTCAGCAGGCGGTCGCTGTCGGCGATCCACTGCGCGTCGACCGAAAGCCCCTCGCCCTGCCCGCCGCGCTGGGCGAAGCCACCGTCGATGGGCTCGA
>CAZFUH010000448.1:1876-2646 GCA_964522235.1 uncultured Rhodanobacteraceae bacterium | reverse complement strand
CTGGCTGGTCAGGTCGCACAAGCGCTCCAGCAACTGCACGATCTCCACCTGCGCCTCCAGTGACACCCAGCCCTTGTTGCGATTCGTGCTGGATCGTCCTGCCGGTGCCGACGACGGCTTAGGTTCCGGCTGGCTGGAACCGGATCTGCCGATTCCCGATGCGCCGCTCGACCCGCGCGCGGCGATCGACGCGATCGCAGCTGAAACTGCCGCGCGCAACACCCGGGATATCCGGACGCGCGAGGTTGACCTCGATACCACCGGGGACAGCGAGGAGCACCGACCCTCTCCCGCCCCACGCCGACCGCCTTTGTAGAGTCGAGCTTGCTCGTCTTCGGGCTGCATTTACGAGCGCAGCCTTACGGCTGCAAAGCGCAGCAAACTGCGCTCTACAACGGCACGACCCATCGCACCACGATGCTCTTGTAGCGTCGAACTTGCTCGACGCCGGGGCTACATCGAAGCGAGCGGCCTGACGGCCGCCAAGTGCAGCAAGCTGCGCTCTACAGGGGGTTGGAACGACGGCATGCACGCGACTAGTTTTGAGCTGCGGCGTGCATGGCGCACATGTGGGCTGAGGGGTGCGTCACGGACCTCGCCATGGTCGGCGAACCGTAAGGTTTTCGGAAGGTCGCGGCGCGCGAACACGGCGAAGGTACCGGCTCGATTCCTTCTTCCTTCTCTGTGTCCAGCATCTGGAGCAAGCCATGGCGACCGCGAACCTGCGTGACAAACTCGAAGCCAATATCGCCGCCAACGGCGGCAACCTC
>CAZFUH010000448.1:0-1866 GCA_964522235.1 uncultured Rhodanobacteraceae bacterium | reverse complement strand
GTGCTGCCCGATCCGGCGATCGCGGTGGCCGGCATCCAGTGGCTGTTGGACAATCTGGTTCGCGGCAGCAGCTTTTCGATCCAGGGCGCGAAGCTGTCCGGCGACGCCCTGCAGGTCGACGGCCGGTTCTCGTTGTTCGGCGTCGCCTTCGATATCAGTGCCACCTTCCAGGCCGGCAGCAACATCGGCATGACCCTGTCGGCCAATCTGGCCGCCGGCCAGACGCCGAATCTTTCGGCCGTGGTCGGCCACTTCTACACCGATATCGACCCGCCGGAAATCGATCTCACCACGCTCGATCTCAGCGCCGGCACCAGCGACACCTCGTTTACCGTCACCGTCGGGCTCAGTGGCGGCAGCCAGGGACTTGCACTCGGCGCCCGCGGCATTCGCATTCGCACCGTCAGCGGCAGCCTGAGCTACGACAAGAAGGCGTCCAAGGTCAATGCCGATCTCAAGCTGACCGCCGACATCGGTCCGGCCAGCGTTGTGCTCGACTACCAGCCGCCAGGCGATCTCGCCCTGTCCGGCACCATCGCCAGCATTCCGCTGGGCGCGGCAATGAATGCCTTTCTGGCGTCGGCGTTCGGCTTCCCGGCAACGTTCCCGACGATCACCCTGAACAACACCTCGGTGTCGATCAACAAGAGCGGCAGCAACTACAAGGCCTCGCTGAGCACCGTGGTCGACGACTGGGGCGACCTGGAGCTGGAGGTCGACAAGGCCGCCGACTGGCAGGTCGCGGCCGGCTTCGCCCTGCTCAAGAGCTTCCGCCTCGACTCGATTTCGCCGGTATTCTCGGCGCTGCCGCTCGACGGCGCCAGCCTGCTGCCCGGCGCCTTGTTGCTGGCTTCCTATACCGGAGCCAATCCATTCGACAATCCGGTGCTCGCCAAGCTCTCGGTGGTCGAAGGCATCAGCTTCCATGCCGGCCTCGACCTGCAGGCCAGCGGCGGCGGGCTAGAGAAAGCCCTGAGCTTTTTCGCCACCAGCCACGCCGAGATCGACATCGACGGCGCGATCACCGATCCGCTGAGCAATTCCTATCTGCAGGCCACCGTTGACGCCTCGGCGACGATCCCGGGCACCGGGATCGCGATCGCTGATCCGGCCCTGCGTCTGACCCTGGCGCCGTCGATCCAGGTCCGCGGCAATGTCCTGATCCCGATCGGCTCGGACAAGATTACGCTGACCGGCGGCATGACCGTTTCCACCGCCGAGGCGAACCTGTTCGTCGACGCCAAGTTCCCCGAACTGAACAACCCGCTGCACTTCCAGGGCGTGACCTTGAAGGAGATCGGCGGCTCCCTGGGCGTGGCGTTCGAGCCGCCGGGCGCGGCACTGACGCTGCAGGGCGACTTCCTGGTCGGCAGCCATCGCGCCGACGCCGCGTTCGCGTTCTCGTTCGGCTACACGCCGCCGGTCGAGGTGTATCCGCGCCTGTTGTCGGCAAAGTTCTCCCAGCTCGACCTGCCGACCATGATCTCCGCGCTGGCGCCGCAGGCCACGGTGCCAAGCGAACTCGACAGCATCAGCTTCCGGGACTTCTACATCTATTGGGCCGGCGCCCAGGTCTCGCTGCCGGACGGCACCACGGCGAACCCGGGCTTCGGCTTCAACTCCCTGATGGATTTCTTCGGTTGGACCGCCTATGCCGCACTCGACATCAAGAGCGACAGCGGCTTCTCCGGTGCCGCGGCACTGTCGCCGATCTCGATTGGCGGCGGCGCATTCCGCTTCACCGGCAACGGCCAGGGCCATCTCGGGGTCAAGGACGGCGGCGCCACGCTGAGCATCGACACCAGCAAGGCGGCGTTTTCGTTCAGCGCCGCCGCCTACCTGCTCGGCATCACCGGCTCCGCCCGC
>CAZFUH010000447.1:0-3007 GCA_964522235.1 uncultured Rhodanobacteraceae bacterium | reverse complement strand
CTGCCGACGACGTTCCGGGTCGACACCGTCAGTCTGCTCGCCGACGGCAACTGAGCGAAACGGGCCGGAGCCGATACGGCTCCGGTCTTCTGGACGGTACGGCGCCGCTGCGGGCGCCGGACTGGATGCCGAACCACCCATCCGCAGTGCATGCGCGGACCGACACCGGTCCGCTGTGGACGAAGGGCAGCTGGAAGCGGCCCCACAGGCTGCCGGTACCGATCCCGGCTGCATCGACATCAGGAGAGATCGGTCGTCCCCACTCGCCTGCAATGCAGGCGCTGCGGGTTCCACACCGTGGCCCGGCATGAGCCGAGCCGCTTGAACCGGAGACTGCTTCATGCGCATCTGGCTATTTCTCGTACTTGCCCTGGCCCTCGCGGCCCCCGGCGCCGTCCATGCCGACGACGAGCGCTGCGTCGTATCCTTTGACGCTGCCGTACTGGACGTCTGTAGCGGCGTGCTGACGCCGATCGACGAAAGCCTGCGGCCGCTGGCGGATGCCCGCAGCATCCGCGACACGCCGCTGCGCATCGTCAAGTTCGACGCGCCGGTCGGACAGGCCGAGCGCGATGCCCTGCAGCGCGCCGGTGCTCAGATCCTCGGCTATGCGCCGCACCATGCCTATCTGGTTCGAATGCCGGCCTGGAACGACGCCACCGTCGGCACGATCAAAGGCGTGCTCTGGACCGGGCCGTATCTGCCGATCTGGAAGCTCGACGTCAACCTCGCACGCGATCTGGGTACCTTGGCTCGCGGCGGCCGCGAAGCGACCATTGCCGCCCAGGCCGGCATCGAGCGGCTCAGCGTCGCGATGCATCCCGGCGCCGATGCGACCGTCACCCGCAATGCCCTGTTGGCGACGCCTGGGCTGAGCCTGCAATTGATCGAACAAGCCTCGGACCATGAGCGCCTGGTGGTCGGCTTCGATCCTGCGCAGCTACGCGACAGTGTGTTCGCGCTCGCCGTTCATCCGGAGGTCGCGTCGGTGAGCCTGCGCTGGGAGCATGATTTCATGAATTCGCAGGCCGGCTGGCTGCACCAGAGCGGCACCAATACCGGCTCCAGCCAGTTGCCGATCTTCGAGCACGGTCTGTTTGGCTGCGGCCAGATCATCGGCGCCGCCGACTCCGGTCTGCACGCGGCGAACTGTGCCTTCAGCGATACCGCCTTCGGCCAGCCGGTGACTTCGGTCTGCGGCTCCGGGTCCAGCTGCAATGCGGTGACGCCGAATTTCAACCACCGCAAGATCGGCGCGCACTACAAGTGGGACGGCAATTCCGGCGCGCCGGCCGATGGCCACGGTCACGGCACCCACGTCATGGGTTCGATCCTCGGCAACAATCCCAGCGCGGCCGTCGACTGCGCGAACTTCACGACGCCGGGCGGCCTGACCAATCTCGACGGCACGGCACCAGGCGCGAAGCTGATCTCGCAGGAGATGGGCGCCAGCCTGCAGTACTTGAACAGTCTTGGCGGAACGATCTATCACGCGTCACGAATCGCTTACCAGAACGGCGCCCGCATCCACAACAATTCCTGGGGTTCCAGCTGCCGCAACAGCCTGAACCAGTGCATCTCCGGCTGCCAGGTCGAGTACCGGCAGACAACGCGCGACGCCGACGTCGCAGTCTGGGAGTTCCCGCAGCTGGCGCTGTTCGTCGCCGCCGGCAACAGCGGTGGTCTGGGCGGCAACAGCGGCTGCGGACCGGGTGCCGACGTCGGCGCCGCCGGCAACGCCAAGAACGTGTTCTCGATCGCCAGCAACAACCGCGGCACCGCTGGCAACAACATGTCCGCGTTCTCGTCGCGCGGTCCGACCCAGGACCGGCGCAGCAAGCCGGATCTGGCTGCCCAGGGTGCCAGCATCGTCTCGGCCTCGCGCACGGCCTGCGGCACCACGACGATGAGCGGTACCTCGATGGCAACGCCGACCGCTGCCGGTCTGGCCGCCCTGGTACGCGACTATCTTGCCCGCGGCTTCTATCCCACCGGCGCCGCAGTGTCGGCCAACGCCATGGCAACGCCATCGGCCGCCCTGGTCAAGGCGATCATGGTCAATGGCGCACAGTCGATCACCGGAACCGGCACCACCGGCGGTGCCCCGAGCCAGTCCCAGGGCTGGGGCCGCATCCATCTGAACAACGCCTTGTATTTCCAGGGCAACAGCCGCCAGCTTTGGCTGCATGATGGCACCGCGGGTCTCCAGACCGGCGGTCTCGACAGCCATAGTCTCAACGTCCAGGCCGGCCAGGCGCTGATCGTCACCCTGAGCTGGCACGACGCGCCGGCCCTGGTCAACGCCAACCCGCACGGCGTCAACCGGTTGCGGCTCGAAGTGCAGGCGCCGAACGGCGATGTCTGGACCCAGAAGCTGCCGGCAACCGGCGGACTGAACAGTCCGAATCCGTTGCAGGACACGACGACCAGCAACTACGACACCGTCAACAACGTCCACCAGATTCGCCTGAACACGCCGCAGGCTGGCAGCTACCAGGTCCGCGTTCGCGGAATCCAGGTCGCCCAGGGACCACAACCGTATGCGCTCGCAGCGACGGGAGCGTTCGGCACCGGAAGTCCGACCACATATGCAATCTCCGGCTCGGTGACGACCAGCGGCGGCAGCGGCATCGCCGGCGTCACCGTCAGCACCGGCAGTGCAAGTGCAACGACCAACAGCACCGGTGCCTACACGATCAGCGGCCTGGCCAACGGCAGCTACACGCTGACGCCGAGCCTGAGCGGCTACACGTTCTCGCCGGCCAGCCGCAGCGTCACCGTCAACGGCGCCAACGTGAGCGGCCAGAACTTCACCGGCACGGCGAACCCGACCACGTTCTCGGTGTCCGGTTCGGTGACGACCAGCGGCGGTGCCGGCATCGGCGGTGTCACGGTCAGCGCCGGCAGCGCCAGCGCGACCACCAGCAGCACCGGTGCCTACACGATCAGCGGCCTGGCCAACGGCAGCTACACGCTGACGCCGAGCCTGAGCGGCTACACGTTCTCG
>CAZFUH010000446.1:0-3023 GCA_964522235.1 uncultured Rhodanobacteraceae bacterium | reverse complement strand
GCCGTTCGGCGTACACTGTCGGCATGCGCCGATCGATCTCGCTATGCATCCTCGCCCTCGGCCTGAGCCTGCTTGCCGGCCTGCTCAGCGGCCAGAACTCGGGGTCGGGCCAGGTGTTCCTGCTCGACATCAAGGGCGGCATCGGTCCGGCCACGACCGACTATGTGCGCCGCGGCCTGAGCCGCGCCGAGGCAGAAGGTGGCCTCGCGGTCGTGCTGCGCATCCACACCCCGGGCGGACTCGACGCTGCAACCCGCGATATCAACCAGGCGATTCTCGCCTCGCGGGTTCCGGTGATCGGCTATGTCGCGCCCGAGGGTGCGCGCGCTGCCAGTGCCGGCACCTATATCCTCTATGCCACGCACCTGGCGGCGATGGCCCCGGCGACCTCGCTCGGCGCAGCGACGCCGGTCTCGATTGGCGGCCAGGATCCCGGTGCCGCGCCCGAACGCGATCGCGACCAGGACGACGACGACACTGAACAGGGCGAGAAGACACCGCAAGCTGGCGGCGGCGCGATGATGCGCAAGGTCACCAATGATGCGGTCGCCTATCTGCGCGGCCTGGCCGAGCTGCGCGGTCGCAATGCCGAATTCGCCGAGGCCGCGGTGCGTGACGCGGCGACCCTGACCTCGACCCAGGCGCTTGAGCAACAGGTCATCGAGATTCTCGCCGTCAGCGTCGACGACCTGATCCGCCAGGCTGATGGCCGCTTGGTCCAGGTCGGCGAACGCGAATGGACCCTGGCCACCGCCGAAACCGAAGTCGTGCCGGTAGAGCCGGACTGGCGCAACCGCCTGCTCGCGACGATCACCGACCCGGCGATCGCCTATTTTCTTCTGATGATCGGCCTGTACGGCCTGATGTTCGAGGGCTACAACCCAGGCGCAATCGTGCCCGGCGTGATCGGCGCGATCGCCCTGCTCCTGGCCGCCTATGCCTTGCAGCTGTTGCCGGTGAACTATGCCGGTGTCGGTCTGATCCTGCTCGGCGTCGTGCTCATGGTCGCGGAAATGTTCGTGCCCAGTTTCGGTGCCCTCGGCATCGGCGGCCTGGCCGCCCTGGTGGTCGGTTCGGTGATTCTGTTCGACAGTGATGTGCCCGGTTTTGGTGTTCCGACCGCAATGATTGCCGGTTTCGCGGTGGTCAGCGGCATCGCCTTCCTGGCGGTGATGTACATGGCCCTGCTCGCGCGCAAGCGACCGGTGACAACCGGCAAGCACGAGCTGATCGGTCATCGCGCCGAGGTCGTCGGCGACTTCAGCGGTCGCGGCCGGGTACGTATCCGCGGTGAGATCTGGCAGGCCGAGTGCGCCCTGCCGCTTGCAGCCGGTCAACGCGTGCTGGTCACCGGCTTGAATGGCCTGATTCTGCAGGTCCGACCATTGAGCGATTCCGCCGGCAGCGAGCCGGGCTGACCCCCATTCGCCGATCCAATCGATTGCCAAACGACAAGGAGAACTTTCATGGACTACCTGCCGATCTGGGCGATACCGCTGGCCCTGCTGGCGATCCTGCTGTTCAATTCGATCAAGATCCTGCGCGAATACGAACGCGGCGTGGTGTTCCAGCTCGGTCGATTCTGGCGCGTCAAAGGGCCAGGGCTGATCATCCTGATCCCAGGCATCCAGACCATTGAGCGCGTCGACCTGCGCACGGTGGCCATGGACGTGCCCGAGCAGGATCTGATCTCCAAGGACAATGTCTCGGTTCGGGTCAATGCCGTCTTGTACTTCCGCGTCGTCGATCCGCAGAAAGCCATCATCAATGTCGAACAGTTCCTTGAAGCGGTCAGCCAGCTGGCCCAGACCACGCTGCGCTCGGTGCTCGGTCAGCACGACCTCGACGAGATGCTCAGCGAACGCGACAAGCTCAACGACGATATCCAGACCATCCTGGACAGCCAGACCGACGCCTGGGGCGTCAAGGTCGCCAATGTCGAGATCAAGCATGTCGACATCAACGAGACCATGGTCCGGGCGATCGCCCGCCAGGCCGAAGCCGAGCGCGTTCGCCGGGCCAAGATCATCCACGCCGAAGGCGAAATGCAGGCCGCGGTGAAACTGGTCGAGGCCGCCAAGTTGCTCGGTCAGGATCCGCGCGCGATCCAGTTGCGCTACCTGCAGACCCTCACCGAGATCGCCGGCGAGAAGAGCTCGACCATCGTCTTCCCGCTGCCCATGGATCTGATCGAACCGATGCTGAAGAAGCTGCAGGCGCCCAGCACCTGAGACCGGCACCATGAAGTCGGTTCGAGCCCTGGACGGTGCCCCGATCGCAGCGCCGCCGAAGTCGACGCCACTGCCGCCGCGCGAGCCGCTCGACGATGACCAGCGCCTGCAACGCGCTCGCGCGTTCGCAGCGGACATGGCGACCCGGCGCACGGTGCGCGAGTTCTCGGACCAGCCGGTGCCGCGAGCGATCGTCGAGGCCTGCCTGCTCGCCGCCGGCTCGGCACCCAGTGGCGCCAATCAGCAACCCTGGCATTTCGTCGCGGTCGCAGACCCGGACAGAAAGCGGCGCATCCGCCTCGCCGCCGAAGCCGAAGAGCGCGAGTTCTACCAGCGCCGAGCACCGGACGAATGGCTGCGCGCGCTGGAACCGCTGGGCACCGACCACAACAAGCCGTTTCTGGAAACCGCGCCGTGGCTGATCGCGGTGTTTTATGAACGCACCGGCCCGGAACAGGACGGCCGCAAAGCCAAGCGCTACTACCCGCACGAATCGACCGGCATCGCCACCGGCCTGTTGATCGCCGCCTGTCATCGCGCCGGGCTGGCGACACTGACACACACGCCCAGTCCGATGGCGTTTCTGAACGAACTGCTCGACCGGCCGCGCCACGAAGTGCCGTACATGCTGCTGGTGGTCGGTCATCCGGCCGAGGACTGCCGCGTCCCCGACATCCAGCGCAAGCCGTTGTCGGCGATCGCTGATTTTTTTATCGGCTAGGGGCTTGTCGGGTTCTGGTCGCAGTTGGCGTGTTCATTCGGTATCCACCGGAGATCGCCACGATGACCCAG
>CAZFUH010000445.1:0-3037 GCA_964522235.1 uncultured Rhodanobacteraceae bacterium | reverse complement strand
TCTTCCCCCACTCCGGGCCAGCCCGTTCCCCCTGGGCTTTTGGCCCTTTTTTTTTTCGATCCGCCGGCAATCCGCTTTTGCCCAGCGAACGTCTCCGAATGTCGCCAAGATCACGTGTCTCGACATCTGCGCCGAGCGTTCAGCAGTTTCCGCATCGCGCCGTGACAACGGCGTTTCAGTTGCGTCCGCTTCCCAACGCCACTCTCCGAAGCACGCTTGTTCCTTCTCCCCGCTTGCGGGGAGAAGGAATGCTGGCGATCAGCCGCTGCGCGCGCGCATTGCCTCGGCCAATTGCGAGCCGATCGGCAGGCGGCGAATGCGGACGCCGGTGGCGGCATGGATGGCATTGGTCAAGGCCGGCGCCAGGCTGGGAATACCCATTTCGCCGCCGCCCGCCGGCGGCAGCTCCGATGGCACCGCGATCACTTCGACATCCGGCGCGTTCGCCATCCGCAGCAACGGGTAGTCGTGAAAGTTGGACTGCTGCACGCGGCCATCGCGCATCGTGATCTCAAGCCCGAGCGCCGTGCTGATACCGTCGATCGTCGCTCCCATCAGCTGCGCGTCCAGGCCCATCGGGTTGATGATGCGGCCGACGTCGGCGGCGCACACGCAGCGCAGGATTGACAGCCGGCCGGCATCATCGACAGCCACGTCGAGCGCATGGGCGACATAGCCGCCGAAGGTGAAATGGGCGGCGATGCCAAGCCCGCGTCCACTTTCAGCTTCATGGGGATTGTCGTGCCAGGCGATCGCGTCGGCTGCGCGATCGAGCACCGCACGCAGGCGCCCGGTATCCAGTTCGGGACCGCCATGACCCTCGTACGGCAGCTTGCGCGGCTCGCCGAGCAGAACACGGCGAAAGTGCAGCGGATCCTGGCCGGCGGCGAGCGCGAGCTCGTCGATGAAACTCTGGACCGGAAAAGCGCTGAAGGTGTGCACCGGCGCCCGCCACCAGCCTCGCGGCAGACCCGAGTCCAGCGCGCTGAACTCGCTCAGGTAGTTCGCGACCAGCCCGGCCGGCAGGCCGTCCTTGTCGACCGTTCCGTTGTGCCGCGGCGAGTCGGCCATGCGCCGCACCCGCCAGGTACGCGAGGTCGCCAGGGTGCGATGCTGCCAGCCGGTCATGGCGCCGGATTCGTCGAGCGATGCCGCCAGGCGATGGATGCCGAACGGCCGGAAGACACCATGCCGCAGATCGTCCTCGCGCGTCCAGACCAGTTTCACCGCGTCCAGCTCGGCGGCTTGGGCCACGCGTACCGCCTCGGCCACGAAGTCGTTCTCGAGCCGACGGCCAAAGCCGCCGCCGACCCGGGTCATGTGGATCGCGATGCTTGCGCGGGCAATGCCGGTCAAGGCGTGGATCACGGCGGACGCACCGCCCGGACTTTGCAGCGGCGCGATCAGCTCGGCGCGATCCGGACCGAGCTTGAGCAGGGCATTCTGCGGCTCCAAGGTGGCGTGGGCGAGGAATGGCACCTCGTACTCGGCCTCGACGATCTTGGCGGCCGCGACGCGTGCAGCGGCGACATCACCATCGCTTCGAGCAATCTCGTCCGCCGGAAGCTCGCGTTTGGCGGCCGCCTGCTCGCGCAAGGTGGCACGCGACTCCTCGGCCCAAGGACCGGGTGTCCATTCGACCTTCAACGCCCGGCGCGCCTTCAGCGCCGACCAGGTGTCGTCAGCGATTACCGCCACGCCGGCGCGCAGGTTGGCATCGAAGGGTTCACCCGGCTCCGGCCCTGCGATCGCGACGATCTTGCGCACTCCAGCAATCGCGAGCGCCTCGGTGGCGTCAAAGCTGGCGACAACGCCGTCGGGATAGGGACAGCGTTCAATCATCGCCACCGGCGCGCCGTCTGCATACTGGTCGATACCGTACCGGGCCAGGCCGCGCGCGATGTCCTCGGCGTCGACGGTGCGGGTCGGGCGACCGATGATGCGGTATTCAGAAGGATCCTTCAGTACCACCGGCTCGGACGGAAGCTCCAGCTTCGCCGCATGCGCCGCCAGCTCGCCGTAACCGAGGCTGCGGCCATCCGGATGGAATACCCGACCGCCGCGCGTTGCCAACTGCAGGGCATCCGTCTGCCAGTGCTGAGCCGCTGCTTGCAGCAGCAGCCAGCGTGCCGAGGCGCCAGCCTGGCGCAGATCGCGCCAGGCGTTCGGAATGCTCGTACTGCCACCCGCCCCCTGCGGGCCGAAACGGTTGCGCGGACCGGCCTCGGTATCCTCGTAGCCAAAGCCGAGCTGCTCCACCCGCACGTTGTCCCAAGCCACATCCAGCTCTTCGGCCAGGATCATCGGCAGCGAGGTGCGCACACCCTGGCCGATCTCTGGATTGCGTGCGCCGAGCGTGACCACGCCATTGGCATCGATGCGGATGAAGGCATTGAGCTGAACCCCTGCCCCGCTACCGGCCTCGGCGGCGTCTTCCTCGGCTTGCGGAACCGAGTGCCAGCCGAGCAGCAAGGCACCGCCAGCACCGACACTGACCTTCAGGAACGTTCGCCGACTAAGCGCGGCCATCACGGCTGCCCCTCGCGCATCAGCGCCGCGGCACGCCGGATCGCGCGACGAATACGCGGATACGTGCCGCAGCGACACAGGTTGTCGATCGTCGCGATGTCGGCGTCACTCGGATCGGGGATCCGCCGCAACAAGTCGATTGCGGCCAGGATCTGGCCCGCCTGACAGTAGCCGCACTGCGCCACATCCTCCTCGATCCAGGCCTGTTGCACCGGATGCAGCCGCTCGCCGGCAATGCCTTCGATCGTGGTCACGGACTTGTCCGCAGCAGCGGCCACCGGTACGACGCAGCTGCGCACCGGGACGCCATCGAGAAAGACCGTGCAGGCGCCGCACGCCGCGATACCACAACCGTACTTGCTGCCGAGCAGGCGGGCGTGGTCGCGCAGATACCAAAGCAGCGGCATCTGCGGATCGCCAGCGAACTCGGCCGGCTGTCCGTTCAGCGTGAACCCGATGCTCATTCTCGACTCCCCAGCCGCGCCATCCAAACAACAGTCTGCAAACC
>CAZFUH010000444.1:0-3045 GCA_964522235.1 uncultured Rhodanobacteraceae bacterium | reverse complement strand
CCGACAATGTCGGGATCATGGCCGGGCGCATCCCTTCCAGCTTCATCGACGAACTGCTGACGCGGGTCGACATCGTCGAGGTGATCGACCAGCGCGTGCCGCTGAAGCGGGCCGGGCGGGATCTGCATGCCTGCTGTCCGTTCCACGACGAGCGCACGCCGAGCTTCACGGTCAGCCCGGCCAAGCAGTTCTACCACTGCTTCGGCTGCGGCGCGCACGGCACCGCGATCGGTTTCCTGATGGAATACGATCGACTGGAGTTCGTCGATGCCGTCGAAGAACTGGCACGCCGGGTCGGCCTGAGCGTGCCCTATGAGGGCGGACGTGGCGGTCCGCGCGAGGACAGCAGCGAAGCCTATGCTGTGCTGGAGGCGGCGACGGCGTGGTTTCAGCGTCAGCTCATCGGCAGCGAACGGGCGCGAGAATATTTCGACCGCCGTGGTGTCGGTGACGAGCTGCGCCAGCGCTTCCGGCTCGGGTACGCGCCGGATGCCTGGGACGGCCTGAAGCGAGAACTGACTTCCGGAGCCGCAGCTCAAAAGGAGCTGCTGCGCCAGGGCCTGGTGATCGAGGGCGGACGCAGTGGCAGCTACGACCGTTTTCGCGACCGCGTGATGTTCCCGATTCTCGATCGACGCGGCCGACCGATCGCGTTCGGCGGCCGCGTGCTCGGCGGCGACGACGGCCCGAAGTACATGAATTCGCCGGAGACGCCACTGTTCCACAAGGGTCGGGAGCTGTTCGGCCTGTGGCAGGCGCGCCAGGCCGAGGCCAAGCTCGGCCGCCTGATCGTCGTCGAAGGCTATATGGACGTGATCGCCCTGCATCAGTACGGCTACACGCAGGCGGTCGCGACGCTCGGCACCGCGACCACGCGCGAGCATGCCGAGGTGTTGTTCCGCAACGCACCCGATGTCTATTTCTGCTTCGATGGCGACCGCGCCGGCCGTCAGGCAGCGTGGCGCGCGGTCGAAGCCGTGCTGCCGCGGATGACCGACGGCCGCCAGGCCTGGTTCATGTTCCTGCCCGATGGCGAGGATCCGGACAGCCTGGTGCGCAAGGAAGGCCAGGCCGGATTCGAAGCCCGGCTGACCGCGGCGACGCCACTGTCGGCGTTCTTCTTCGCCGAGCTCGGTCACGAGGTCGATCTCGACACCATGGACGGCAAGGCGCGTCTGGCTGAACGCGCCCGGCCCTTGCTGGCGCAGCTGCCCGACGGCGTGTTCCGCGACCTGATGGCGCAGGAGTTGACCAGCCGCACCGGCAGTACCCGGGTTCCGCTGGCGATCAACGCCGGCCAGACATCGACGCGTCCACGACGGACTCCGGCGCCACGACGCAGCCGCGTCCGGCATGCGATCCACCTGCTGCTGCACCAACCGGCGCTGGCCCAGGAGCTGCCCGATCCGCTGCCGTTCCAGGGCCTGCGTGTGCCCGGCATCGACCTGCTCGCGGAGCTGGTCGCATTGTGCCGGCAGCGCCCGGACGCGAACACGGCAATTCTGCTCGAACGCTTCAGCAGCCGGCCCGAAGCCGAAGCCTTGCACAACCTTGCCGTGGTCGATCCGCACGGCGACAGCAGCCTGTGGCGAACCGAGCTGCACGAACTGGTCGAACGCCTGCGCATCCAGCTCGATGATCAGGAGCTGACCGACCTCAGCGTACGCGCCGCCTCGCAACCGCTCGCCGACGCCGAGAAGGAACGCATGCGCGAACTGATGCACCGCAAGGGCCAGCGCTGAAGCGCCGGCGCGCGGCCCTCGACAAGCCCTCGCAACCTGGAAGTGACCATGACCCGAAACCTTCTGTACATCTTGCTGTTGTCCATGGCCGCATTGCCCGCTGCTGGCCAGTCGCCCGACTATGCCGGCGAACAGCAGCGGACGATCAAGGCTCTTTCCAGCACCCAGGTCGAGGACTTGCTGACCGGCCGCGGCATGGGCATGGCCCTGGCCGCCGAACTCAACGGCTATCCCGGGCCGATGCATGTGCTGGAACTGGCGGAGTCCCTGGCGCTGTCCGAGCCGCAACGCCAGCGCACCGAAGCCCTGCATGCGCGGATGAAGGCCGAGGCATCCGAGCTCGGCGAACGCATCGTCGTCGCCGAACGCGCCCTGGACGCTGCGTTTCGCTCACGCCGCATCGATGCCGACACGCTGGCGACCACGCTGGCAGAGATTGGCGCAATGACGGCGCAACTGCGTGGCGCCCACCTGCGCGCCCATCTGGAGCAAACGGCGCTGCTCTCCGAGGCCCAGATCGCCACCTACGTCCGCCTACGCGGCTATGACGACGATCCCGGCCACGCCCAGCGGCACCAGCACGGCAACCACCACGGCCATTGACCACCGGCGAGTCGCGCGGTTTCGGGTTCGCAAGCCGGGCAGCGCCTGTGTCGGCCAGCTGCGCTGCCGAGAACAGTCAGCGGATGCTTCCTGGTCAGTTGCAACTCAGGCCGGCGATTCGCGTGGCTCGGGCCAAGGGCATGTTGCCGGCGCTGTAGCCCGCTGCGACCGGATCCCATTCGGCAGGCCCGCTGTCACAGCCATCGAAGCGGATGCGGATCTCGCCCCAGGGCTCAAACCCGACCTGTTCGGGGTCGAAGTTGGGCGGAAACCGGCCACCGATGACGGTATAGGCGGGAATCACGATGACGTTGTCGATGATCGCGCCACCACCGCCGATCCAGGCCGGGGTACCGGAAGGATCAAACGTGAACCACCAGATCAGCGCCTGTTGCTCCGACAGGATTTCGATCTGGATGCCGTGCCCGCTCTGTGCCGGGTCGTACCAGTTGCCGGAATGCGCTGGTTGAATCGGCACCGGCGCGCCCGGATCGACGGGGTCACCATCACTGAGTCGGTAGATCCGGCCAGGGAAATGTTCGGCCACATACAGATCACCTGCTTCGTCAATGCCGAACGTAGAGATCGGCATCTGCTCTACGTGGACCCGCACCGTCTACTGCCAGACGCCGTTTTCTCGTCGCAAGCTCCAGATTCTGCCGGAACAGTAATCGCCGAAGAAGTACATGCCTTGCATGCG
>CAZFUH010000443.1:0-3061 GCA_964522235.1 uncultured Rhodanobacteraceae bacterium | reverse complement strand
GGATTGCTGCGCCGAGCACGGGCGGAGTCCGGCAACAGGTTGAATCCGTGCCGGCGCGGCGCCTGGCCCTCGTCGGTGATATCGGCCCCGTCCAAGGGCAGGCCGAGAACCTTGGCGCGCTCAACCATGCCATCGAGCGTCGCTCGCGGTGTCAGTGCCAGGTCGACATGCAACTGCTTGCCGCTGGCGCTGGCGGTGGCGCGATAGTCGAAATACACCTGGTCGGCCTTGAACGGCGTCTGCCGGTCCATCTCGAATGCCAAGACCTGGGGCAGGTTCGGTTCGACCGCGGACGGAAACTGCAAGGTCCGCAACAGGACCGCGCCGGCCGGCACGGCCAGGATCAATCGCCGATCCGGATGCGGTTCTTGGCCAATCAACTGCAACAGATCGGCTCGCAGTGCCTCCGGCTCCTGATCCAGTGCAAACCGGGCCAGCGGCTCCTCCGTGCCTTCGCGAAGTAGACGCAGCTCATGCTCGTCCACAGACGCAAACCAGGTCTCGCGCCGATCCTGAAACCAGGTCTGCAACCCAGACGGCAAGCAACCGACGAGCTCGGCCTTCCACCAGGCGAAGAACGCCGGCAGGGGCGAGCGCCGGTAGCGCGCCGTCCACTTGGTGGTGACGGGTTTGATTGCATCGAGCAGAGACATCAGCCGTTTTCGTTGTCGCGCCAGCGCAAAATGACGAACGGGCGGCCGTTGGCCGCGGCTCCGCCGATGCGGATCGTGGCCTCGAGCAGCCCGTACGCGCCATTGGGCAGCGTGGCTTTGGACCGCACACTGTAAGTGAATCCGCCGCCGCCCGCCATCACCGGCGTTCCGTCGGGCAAGGTCAGCAAACCCATGGTCGCCGGATCGTTCAGCGACATGGCGCGGCGCATGGCCACGAATTCCTCGGCGAGTTCTGGCGTCATGTCCGGTAGTGCGAGCAAGGCATCGGCGGAAGCAAAGGCGGGATTGGGCTGGTTGCGACCTGCATAGACCGTAACAGCGGGCTCCAGTTTCCTGAACAACTCATAGTTCATGCCCATCACCTGCTGCAACTCGGCAACGGTATCGAAATAGGCATTCTTGGCGCCGTATGAGTAGCCGGCGCTCCGATAGTCGTCGCTCTCGGCGCCAAACGGCATTGCGACGTCGTCCGGATCGCGCCAGTCGATGACCCCGTGGGCCAGTGCCAGTGCCTCGTCCTCCTCCAGGCCGCCACGGTTGCGGAAGAAGTTGGTCAGGGTGATCTCGTCGGCGATGTTCAAGTCGAGCTTGCCGCTTTCGTCGGTCACCGCAACCTCGATCTCGATCTCGTCGAGCGTGAAGCGATAACTGCGTCCGTCGGCGATCCAACGCGCCTCGGGATCGGGCAGGCGCAGCTCCAGAATCGCCCGATGCAATCCGGCTTCGGCGTAATAACGTCCCTTCGTGGTATCGAACAGATTGCGCGCCTGCAGGTACTCGACATGGGCGATCAGCGCGTAACCTCCAATGATCAGCGCCAGCATTGCCGTCGCCCAGACGACGAACAGCAGGGCTGCGCCGCGCGTGTGGCGCGCGGTGAAACGATCAGCGCTCGGCATGGCCAGTCACCTCCCGCGGCGTCCCCCGCGACCCACCACGGCCATCCGGCTGCATCATCTGGGTGCCGAACTGCTGTGCCATCTCCTGCTCGTCGGTCTGGCCGAAGAAGCGGTAGGCATTGTTGACGCCGCCGACATCGATCAGCAAAGGCACCTCCAGCGCCGGCCAGCTCATCGCCGTGCCGTCCTGGAATTCCAGTTGCAGGCGTACCATCATCGGTGTCCGCGCCGGATCTTCCCAATCCCGGCGCCAATCGCCCAGGCGACCACGCTCGTCGATGCCGCGAAACTCGAACTCGCCTCGGCGAATGCGGTCGATCAGCACCACCGGACCCAGTTCCTCGTCATCGTCGCTGAGCAGCATGCGATGGTAGAAACGCAGTTCACCGCGTTCGATCTGCAGGCGCTGGATGTAGGGCCCGCCGGAGCTGAGATAGCCGGGCATCGGCGCGACGAAACGGATTTCATCGTGATCCCCCTCGAAGACGATATTGCGTCCTTCCCTACGGTCGATTGCGAACGCCAAGGGCAAGGTGCGCGCCAGCTGCTTGCGGAGAAATTCCTGGGTGACGCGGACGGCGTTGATCGCCTCGATCCGATGCTCACCGGCTTCGGCGGCCTGCCGGCTCATGCGGATGGCACCGACGGCGATCGCCATGATCAGGCTGACCAGGATCATGGCCAACACGATCTCGATCAGGGTAAACCCCCGAGACCTCGTAAAAGCGGGACACGGCACCTGATCCCGACAGCGCCAGCGGATCGATACGATCATCGCAGCTCGCTCCCGTCACCGCGGTGGCCGCCGCGACCCTGAGCACCGCCCCTCCCGGGCATCGGAGCTCCGCCCATGCTCGGATCGCCCCCGGGATCGAGGGGAGTATCGAACAGCACCGCCTGATCCGGCGAATACGCACGCAGCGTCGTGAACTGGGCGCTCTGTTCCCTGCTGCGATCACGACCGCCCCAGAACACGGTCAGGTCGACCAGGTACAGGTTCATACCCAGGCTGGCTGGATCGAACGGTATCGCCAACGGCTCTTCTCGCGGTGGGTCGAACTCTTCGACATTCATTTCCCAACGGAAGTCGTCGTCGAATCGGTCACTGCTCCGGCCTGGCTCCAGCTTCTGCCCGATGCCGACCAGGTCGAGCTTGCTCTGCGCCCATTGCGCGGCCAGCGAAGCCTGCTCGGCACGAATCGTGTTGCGCATCGAGGTGCTCAGCGCCGACATCAGCACGCCGATGAACAGCGCCAGCAACACGAACGCGGCAATCGCCTCCAGCAAGGTAAAGCCTCGAACGGTCGCGACCCCAAACCCGGTGTGCCGGGTCCGACGCCTGGCAATCGACCGTCCCGGCAATCCGCTCCCTGCCCCGTGGCCAGGCAACCGCTTCATTCCTGAACCTCTTCCAGCGAAATCTCGCCGGTCAGCCAGGCGACATTGACCAGCCACTCGCGGGAAGAGGTTCAGGAATGAAGCGGTTGC
>CAZFUH010000442.1:0-3066 GCA_964522235.1 uncultured Rhodanobacteraceae bacterium | reverse complement strand
GCCTCAGCATCGCCTGGAAGAAGCGGCCAAAGGCCTGGACATCGCAGGCCCTGGCGTCGGCAAAGCTGCGCACCGGTCCCGGGCCGAAGAACAGGCCGAACATCGCCGGCGCCCGGTTTGTGCTGAATACGACGCCGGCGTCACGCGCCGCCGACTCCAGGCCGTCGCACAGGCGGTGCGTCGCGGCCAGCAGGCGATCGTGGAATCCGGGCTGCTGAATCAGCGCCAGCGTCGCCAGGCCTGCGGCCGTCGCCACCGGATTGCCGGACAGGGTACCGGCCTGGTAGATCGGCCCGGCCGGCGCCACCTGTTGCATCAAATCACGGCGGCCGCCGTAGGCACCGACCGGCATGCCGCCGCCGATGATCTTGCCGAAGGTGCAAAGGTCCGGGGTCACGCCGTACAGTTGCTGGGCGCCGCCGACCGCGACTCGGAAGCCGGTCATGACCTCGTCGAAGATCAGCACGGCGCCATGCCGACTGCATAGGCTGCGCAGGCTCTCCAGAAAGCCGGGCACCGGCAGCACGCAGTTCATGTTGCCGGCGATCGGTTCGACGATGACGCCGGCGATGTCATCGCCGATCTGCGCGAACAGGCTTTCGGTTGCGGCGATGTCATTGTATGGCAGGGTCAATGTCAGGTCGGCCAGCGCCTTCGGCACCCCCGGCGAGTCGGGCAGGCCCAGGGTCAGCGCGCCGGAGCCGGCCTTGACCAGGAAGGCATCGCCATGACCGTGATAGCAGCCCTCGAACTTGACGATCCGACTGCGGCCGGTGGCGCCGCGGGCGACCCGGATCGCGGCCATTGTCGCCTCGGTACCGGAGTTCACCATCCGGCTCATTTCCAGAGCAGGCACCAGTCGGCTCAACAGTTCCGCCATCTCCACTTCCAGCGCACCCGGGGTACCGAACGACAGGCCATCGCGAGCGGTTCGAAGTACCGCCTCCAGCACCTGCGGATGGGCGTGGCCGGCGATCATCGGTCCCCAGGAGCCGACGTAGTCGGTGTAGCGGTTGCCGTCGACGTCCCACAGATACGGCCCGTGCGCGCGGGCGGTGAAGAACGGTTCGCCGCCTACGGAACGAAACGCGCGCACGGGCGAGTTGACGCCGCCGGGCAAGCGCTCACAGGCGCGGGCGAACAGGGAGCGGCTCTGCGTCATCGGGTTCACCAAGCTCTTGGGATTCGAACAGTTCGGCATAGTGCCGGGCGGCGGCGCGAGCGCGTGCCGGTGGTCCGGACAAGCCGCCGATCACCGCCAGCAGATCGGCACCGGCGCGGATCAGGGCGGCGCCATTGTCAGGCGTGATGCCGCCAATTGCCACCAGCGGCAGATTCAGCGCGCGCGCCTGTTGCAGCTGCGCCGGCGCGGCGCGGCGCGCATCCGGCTTGCTGGCGGTCGAAAAAAAAGCGCCGAAGGCCAGGTAGTCGGCGCCCGCGGCAGCCATTGCTGCGCCTCGATCCGGATCGTCGTAGCACGACGCGCCGATCAATGCCGAAGCGCCCAGGCGCTTGCGTGCGCGCTCGACCGTCATGTCCTCGGCACCTAGATGCACGCCATCGGCTGCACAGCTGCGGGCCAGTTCGACATCATCGTTGATCAAAAACCGTACGCCCAGGCGACGGCAGAGCGTTGCCAGCGCCATCGCCTGCTCGTTGCGGCGACGCTGGTCGGCACTCTTGTCCCGATACTGCAACCAGATCGCACCGCCTTCGATGACGGCCAGCGTCCAGGCCAGCAGGGCCGGCGTGTCGTCGGTTTCATGGCTGATTGCATACAGCCCGCGCGGGCGCGGCGAAGTCATCGTTTGTCGGCACTCCGTGCTTGCTGCGACAATTGTCGCTTCGATTCCTCTTCAGCACTAGCCGATGACCAGCGACGCCAACGCAAACCCCGATACCCCGTACCGCAACTGGATGTGTGTGGTCTGCGGCTTCATCTACAGCGAGGCCGATGGTCTGCCGGAAGAAGGCATCGCCCCAGGAACCCGTTGGGACGACATCCCGGAGTACTGGACCTGCCCCGATTGCGGCGTCAGCAAGACCGACTTCGAAATGGTCGAGCTCAGTTGATCAGGCTGTGTCCGCTGTCGCGCTGGGCATCGATCAGGGTCTGGCGCACGCCGGGCGCGTCTTCGGCGTCCGGAGCCAGACTCAGATACCGCTGCAGATCTTCGGCAACGCCCTTGGCATAGCCGAGGGCGTGATACAGGCGCGCTCGTTCGCGGTATTCCATCGCCAGCGTCGGATCGATGGTCAGCAGGCGGTCGGCGCAGCGCAGGGCCCGCTCCGGATCGTCGCGCTCGACATAGACCGTACGCAGGTTGCGCAGCATCCGGGTCAGGATCGCTCGGTGACTGGCGGCATCGAGCAGCTTCAATAGCTGCTGATCCCCAAGTTCCGAGTCGCCGACATGCGGCTGCGCGCGCTGGCGCAGTTCGTCGACATCGAGCGAGCGTCCGCCCTGGTAGGGATCGAGCACCATCAGCCCGCCCTGGACCGGCATCCGGACCAGGAAATGGCCAGGGAAGGCGATCCCCTCCATGTCCATGTCCAGGCGTCGGGCGATCTCCATCTGGACCAGGCCGAGCGAGATCGGGATGCCGAGCCGGCGATCAAAGACATCGTTGAGATAGCTGTTGCGCGGATCGTAGTAGTCGTCGTTGTTGCCGGTCAGGCCGATCTCCTCATACAAGAACCGGTTCAGTGCCTGCAGCGCTCCGATCGGCGACTGCGAGCGGTCGACGCGGGGCGCAATCCGTGCCCGCCAATCGTCGACCAGGGCGTCGTAGTGGCGGACATCAAGATCCGGGTACTCGTCACGCGCGATCAGCAGCGCGGCGTGGAAGAGCGGGATCTCCTCATCCTTGACCTGTTGGAACAGAGACCAGTCCGTGTTCATGGCCCTAGTGTGCGGGAAGTACGGTCACAATCAAGTGCAATCGCACCACGAAGGCGGAAAATCAGGCGGAACTTTGCCCTCCGACCGGACCCGCTTAGCGCCGATTCACATCAACGCTTGCGCTTTCCCGACCCAGCGCTTAGGATGCGCGCCCCCTGACCGAG
>CAZFUH010000441.1:0-3071 GCA_964522235.1 uncultured Rhodanobacteraceae bacterium | reverse complement strand
TGGTGTACTTCTTGGCGATCGAGATCACCAGGCGCAGGTTGGCCTCGACCATCTCCTTCTTGGCCTTGCGTGCCTTGGCTTCGCCAATCGACATCGCACGGTTGATCTCCTTCAGCTCCGGCACCGTCAGGTACAGGGCCTTTTCGGCCATCGCCAGCGATTCCTGCTCGGAGACGATGTCGTCCTTGTAGGTGCGCAGCGTCGGCGCCCACTTCTGGCGCTTGCGCAGCAAGCTGTCGACGAAGTCGAGGTTGGTCTCGTTGCTCGGGAACGAACGCAGGAAATCCTTGCGCGGCATCTTGACCTTGTGCACGAGCATGTCGTGCACCCGACGCTCGTGCGCGCGAATGCGATTGATCACTTCGCGCAGCTTCTTGACCTGCTCGTCGATAATCACCGCCGGCAGCTTGAGCTTCAGAAACTCCTCGGCCATCTGGTCGCGCGCCTTCAGCGTGCGCCGATCGTCGTCGCCGTGCTTGACGTAGCCGGCCTGGAAGCGGTCGTAGTGACCTCGCAGCAACTCCATGCGCCGGGCGACTTCTTCCGGATCCGGGCCGGAGACGGTCTCGGTCTCGTCATCGCTATCGTCGTCGTCGTCCTCGTCGCTGTCGGCCTCGGCGTCCTCGCCGGCCTCTTCGGCGGCGGCGGCAGCCTCGGCCGCGGCCAACTCGGCGGCAGCCTCGAAATCGGCAAATCCGGCGACCACCTCGCTCATGCGCCGACGGCCTTCACGATGCTGATCGTAGGCTTCCAACAGCAGCTGGATCGACCACGGGAAGCTGGCCAGGGCGTTCTGCACCTGGTTCAGTCCTTCTTCGATACGCTTGGCGATCGCGATCTCACCCTCGCGGGTCAGCAGCTCGACCGTACCCATTTCGCGCATGTACATGCGCACCGGATCGGTGGTGCGGCCGACCTCGGCATCGGTGATTGCGAGCGCCTGCACGGCCTCTTCAGTGACATCGTCGTCAACCGAGGACGTGCCGCCGGCCAACAGGGCATCGGCTGGCGCTTCCTCGTGCACCTCGATGCCCATGTCATTGATCATGCCGATAATATCTTCGATCTGGTCGGGATCGACGATATCGTCCGGCAAATGGTCATTGACTTCGGCATAAGTCAGGAATCCCTGCTCTTTGCCTTTGATGATCAACGACTTGAAGTCGGTGGGCTGCTCGATCTGCTCCATAGGTCCTCGCACAAACGGCGGGCGAAAAGAACCGCCTAGTCTATTGGGTTGCGCACTGTTTGACCAGTGTCGGCGGTGTCGGTGCCCGGCTCCTTGGGCGCGGGTTCAGCCTTCTTAGACGTAGAAAGCGAGAAATCCGGGTCAGTCCTGTCGGTATCGGACAAAATCATCCTGACATCCGATCCTGGTGTCGATATGGGGCTGGTACCAGCCACGGCAAGGCGAGCGGATACGATCGCACTCGTGATGCGGCCGCGATTCAGATTTCCAACCAAAATGTGACTGGGCCATCATTTATCAGATGGACCTGCATTTCCGCTCCGAAGCGGCCGCAGGCGACGGGATCGTGCGCGGCGCGCGCGAGCTCGACCAGGGCCTGGAATCGGCACTGACCGTGCTCCGGCGCGGCAGCGCCGGAAAAGCTCGGGCGCAGGCCGCGCCGGGTGTCGGCGGCGAGCGTGAACTGCGGCACCAGCAGCAGGCCGCCGCCAGTCGCGCGCAACGAGCGGTTCATGCGCCCGTTCGCATCGGCGAACAGACGGTAGTCGAGCAGCCGGGCGAGCAGACGAGCCGGTGCGTCGTCGCCATCCGCTGGCTGTACGGCGATCAGGGCCAGCAGGCCGGCGGCGATCTCGGCGACGTTGGCACCGGCGATCTCGACATGGGCGCGGCTGACGCGTTGGATCAGGGCAATCACGAGCGAGTCCTGTACCGGGTGCGTCAGAATAGCCGCCATTCCGCCACGTGTTGTCCCTCCGCCATCGCATCTACGTTGTGAACTGGATTCCGAACTTGAGATCGCCCACGTCTTGCTGCGCCGGCCCGTTCCCTTTCGCTCCCGCCGCGAGTGAAATCGCGGCTGACCGTTGACCATGTCCGCCGGCTCTGGGCGCATCGTCTACGCACTGTTCTGGCTGCTCGGCAGCTTGCCCTTGTCTTGGCTGCACCGTCTTGGCGCCTGGCTCGGCCGCCGTCGTGGTGGCCGCACCCGGCGCGTCGTCGAATGCAACCTGGATCTGGTCTATCCGGAGCTGGACGCAGGTGAGCGCAGACGATTTACCGATGCAATCCTGGCCGAATCCGGCCGCGCGGTGCTGGAGGCATTCCGGATCTGGACCCGCCCGCGTCGCGCCCTGGACTGGATCGTCGATGTCGAAGGGGCGCAGCTGTTGCAGCACGCACGCCAACAGGGTCGCGGTGTTCTGGTGTTGGCACCGCACCTGGGCGCGTGGGAGTTGCTGAACCTGTATCTGTCGTTGGGCGGACCCGGCGGCGTGCTGTATCGCGCACCTCTCCACGGCGGCCTGCACTGGGCCCTGGTGCGCGCCCGCGGCGCCCTGGGCATGGATCAGATTCCCGCCGATCGCGGCGCGCCGCGCAGTCTGGTCCGGCGCCTGGCCGACGGCCAGACCATCGGCATTCTGCCCGACCAGCAGCCGCGTCAGGGGGAGGGTGTGTTTGCGCCGTTCTTCGGCATCGAGGCGCTGACGATGACCTTGGCGCCACGGCTGGCGCAGCGTACGACGACCCTGATCGGTTGGGCCGAGCGCCTTCCCGACAGCGCCGGCTACCGGCTGCATTTCGCATCGGCACCGGAACAAATAGCCGATCCCGATCCCGTGGTCGCCGCCACCGCGATGAATGCCGCGATTGAACAGCAGGCACGGCGCGCGCCGACCCAGTACGCATGGACCTATAAACGCTTCAGCCTCAGACCCAGCGGCGAGCCGCCGCGCTATACGCCCGACACGCGACGGCGGCGCCAGGAGCCTGGGCGGTAGAAGCCGTCTTCTAGTGTAGTGCGTCGCTCTTGGCGGCCCTTTCTTAAGCCCCCCAATCCGTTCTCGGCAAGGCGCCGTTCGCAGGCAAGAGTGGGGCTCTT
>CAZFUH010000440.1:0-3098 GCA_964522235.1 uncultured Rhodanobacteraceae bacterium | reverse complement strand
CGCCGATCCATCCGCTGGGACGCGACGTGCTCCCTCCAGTCGGCTCGACGTAGTGTCGGCTACGCCTTCGCCGCCTTCCAGTCCGCGCGCCGCGTCCCAGCGGCGTCTCGACGGTCTCGCGACGAACGTTCATGAACAATGCGGGCCAATGACCCTGAAGTCGTCGACTCAGCGCTTGCGCCGATAGTCGGTGAAGCGAAAGCGGAACGGGTGCCGGTGATCGGGTTCGTGCGTGGACTCGGCTTCCAGTCGCCATTCACCGGGATCGAAGTCGGGAAACCAGGTGTCAGCGTCGACGACCTCGGTTTCGACCCAGGTCAGATGCATGCGCTCGGCACGATCCAGGCACTGCCGATACACCTCGCCACCGCCGATCACATACAGGGTTCGCTCGTCGGCGAGTTCGATTGCGCGCTCGATGTCGTCGACCGCGATCTGGTCTGGATAGGGTGCGTGGCCGGTGCGCGTCAGAACCAGATTACGTCGGCCCGGCAGTGCGCGGCCGATACTCTGTGCGGTCTTGCGTCCCATCAACACCGCGTGATCCAGGGTCAGACGCTTGAACCGGCGCAGATCCTCGGGCAGGTGCCATGGCAGGGTATTGTCGCGCCCGATCGCGCGCCTGCGGTCCAGCGCAGCGATCAGCGCAATCGCACTCATCCGGGTGCCTTGCGCCAGCGCCGATCCAAGGACCAGCGGCCGGCACCGGTGAACATCAGGCACAGCGCGGCGGCGATGATGCTCAAGGCAGCGAACGCAGCCGGATAGGGCCGGGTGCCGTCAACCATGACGATCGCGACGATGAAGTTGAACACCAGGATTGCCGCGGCCAGCCGGATCCAGACGCCGAGCACGAGCGCGATGCCGGCCAAGAACTGGGCCGCGACCGACAGCAGCGCGCAGAACAGCGGCCAGGGAAAACCGAAGTGGTCGAGGAAGTCGCGAAACTCCAGCATTCGCGACCACGAGAACACGTTGTCCTGGGTACTCCAGATCAGGTGTCCGCCGATCACCAGTCGCAGAATCAGCAAGCCCAGATCGGCATGACGGGCCAGGGCCGCTTCGACACGGGCATGCAGATGGGAGATCGCAGTGAACATGGCTCAAGCCCTCAGGTAGCGTTTCGTCGTCCCCGGCCGATTCGCAGCTCCCATTCGCGATGGCGATCGACGCCATCGCGAAGAAAACCGGGGCTCGCTTTCGGCCTGCAAGGGCGAGACCCGTCACTACACGGCGACCGGCGCCTTGATCGCGGCATGACATTGATAGCCTTCAACGGCTATGTGCTCAAAGCGGAAATCGTCCAGACGGTCGACCGTCGGGTCGAGCCGAAGTCGCGGCAACGGCAGCGGTTCGCGCGCCAGTTGCGTGCGCGCCTGATCCAGGTGATTCGAATACAGGTGCAGGTCGCCAAAGCTGTGCACGAAGTCACCGGGCTGGAGTCCGGTGACCTGGGCGACCATATGGGTCAGCAGCGCGTAGCTGGCAATATTGAACGGCACGCCGAGAAAGATGTCGGCCGAGCGCTGGTACAGCTGACAGCTGAGCCGACCCTCGGCGACATAGAACTGGAACAGCGCGTGGCAGGGCTGCAAGGCCATGCGCGGCAGGTCGCCGACATTCCAGGCGCTGACCAGCAACCGGCGCGAATCCGGGTTGCGCCGGATCTGCTCGACGACATCGGCGATCTGGTCGATGCTCTGGCCGCGGGCATCCTGCCAGGCCCGCCACTGCTTGCCGTAGACCGGGCCAAGCTCGCCATCGGCATCGGCCCACTCGTCCCAGATGCTGACGCCATGCTCGCGCAGGTAGGCGATATTGCTGTCGCCGCGCAGAAACCACAGCAGCTCATGGACAATCGACTTCAAATGCAGTTTCTTGGTCGTGACCAACGGAAAGCCCAACGCCAGATCAAAGCGGATCTGGCGGCCGAAGACACTGCGCGTGCCGATGCCGGTGCGGTCGGCCTTGACCGTTCCGGTATCCAGGACATCGCGCAGCAAGTCGAGGTAGGCACGCATGGCGGCCGTCAGCCCCCGGTCCGGGTCGCAGCCGGCACCAGTGTTGGTGCGCGCCGCGACAGCCACAGCAACCACAGGCCGACCGCGATCATCGGCAGGCTCAGCAGCATGCCCATGGTCAGCCAGCCACCGGCCAGGTAGCCGATATGGGCATCGGGTTCGCGGACGAACTCGACCGTGATCCGGAATGTGCCGTACAGGATTGCAAACAGGCCGGAGACCGCGTAGCGCGGCCGCGGCCGCGACGAGAACCACCACAGCAGGGCGAACATCAGCAGCCCTTCCAGCGCCGCCTGGTACAACTGCGATGGATGCCGGGCCAGGCCGTCGAGCGCGCCGCTGGCGGCCAGGCGTTGCAGCTCCTCGATCGGCAGCGCAGGCACGTTCGGTGCGTAGGGAAACACCACGCCCCAGGGACCGTCCGTCGTCCGTCCCCAAAGCTCACCACCGACGTAGTTGCCCAGGCGGCCGAAGAACAGGCCCTGCGGTACCAGCGGTGCGACGAAGTCGACGGTGTCGAAGAAGTGCAGGCCCTGGCGCCGTGTCCACAGCCAGCCGGCAACGAGCACGCCGAGCAGGCCGCCGTGGAAGCTCATGCCGCCCTCCCAGACCCGCAGCAGCATCAGCGGATCGGCCAGCCATTCGCTGAAGTTGTAGAACAGGATGTAGCCGACACGGCCTCCGAGCACGACACCGAGCATGCCGTAAAACATCAAGTCGCCGAAGGCCTTCTCGGTGACCGGCAGGCGTCCGGCGCGGATGCGCACAAGGCCCAGCCACCAGGCCAGGCCGAATGCGGCCAGATACATCAGTCCGTACCAATGGATGGCAACCGGTCCGAGGTTGATGGCGATCGGATCGATGCTGTGTACGTGCGGGGTCATGCGTGGCTTCCAGGCGGCCGCGCGATTATGACACCGCATGCCCGCGGATCGCCGGATCCTCCGCGAAGCCGCCGGCCGCGCCGTGCCGCGACCGGGGCTGTCAATCGTTTGCGGAAGCCGAAAACGACCGGCCGAATCGCTGCCTATGCCGAACGCATGGCCGAGGCCGCTGCCGGCGTGCTGGCATCGACCG
>CAZFUH010000439.1:0-3108 GCA_964522235.1 uncultured Rhodanobacteraceae bacterium | reverse complement strand
GGTCTGCATCAGCGCCACGGCGAGCACGCGCAGGTCGTACATCAGGCCGATCGCCGCGTCGAGCTTTTCCGGCGCGCCGTTGAATGCGATGTGCAGCGCATTGAGCAGGGACGAGTAGCTGTATGCGTACTGCTCGATGCGCACACGCGCCTGGCTGCCGGGCTCGAAGTCGGCGATCTTGCAGTTCGGCAGCAGCGGCCAGATGCCGTCGGGGTCGAACGGAATCGCCGTGCCGGCATAGGCATAGCTGTCGGGCTCACCAGGCTGACCGGGAACGCGCACGATCTCGCGGCCATGCACGATCGAACCAAACTGGTAGAAGTGCGCCGGATCGCCCGGCGACTGAAACGGCGAAGTCGAGGTGCCCTCGCCTTCGATCTTGATCAGGTCGATCGCACTGCACGCGGTCTCGACGTCGACGATCGGATACAGCTTGTCGGGCGGGAACCAGTGTGGCGCCACCACCTGCGGCGGCGCCGTCGGCTGGACGAAGATCGAATCGCCGAGGGCGCGGATCTGTTCCTGGATCGCGTCGTAGAACTGGCCGATCGTCGCGTATTCCGGCTCGTCCTCGGCACCCGTGAGCGCGCGCACCGGGATCTCGTTCTCCGGCTGCTCGATCGCCATGAACACGTTGCGCACCAGGGGCATCGAGAACGCCTCGATGCCGACGATCAGGCCATCGCCGATCTGCATCGGCAGTGGACCTGGGTAGTCCGGTACGAACTGCGGCGTGTTGATCTGCGGTCTGCCGCCGATCGCGATCAGGATGTTCGCGGCGATGCTCATATGCAGCATCTCCTCGATCACGATGCGTCGGATCAGCTCGGCGATGCGCCGGTTGCGGCCAGCGCGCAACGACAGCATCGCGGTCAGGTACGGCGGAATCGTGCTGTGTTCGAGTTCGATCGCGTTCTGCAGGTAGCGATGCAATTTGGCCGGCGTGTCGGCGGCTCGGATGCCTTCGATGACGGACTTGTGCAAGCGGATCATGACGCGTCTCCCTGCCCGGACTTGCCGCGGCGACGACGTTCGTACTGCATGAGGTAGGCGGTCTTGCCGGCGCCCTGTTCGGGCAACAGGTCCAGATCGGGCAGTTCGGCCACGGTCGCCAGCGGCTCGGTCTTGGAAGCGGCCACGGCTTCGGCAGGCAACGGCGGACGGCCGAGTCGTGGCCGGCCGTCGGTACCTGGGGTCGACAACCAGCGCAGGATGGTGTCGCGGTCGCCGGCGCCGAGATCGCGCGTCACCGGCATGTGGTTGGCATCGCGCCGCGGCAGCGCGAAGGCCAATTGCAAGGCCTGAAGGCGGGTACAGACCGCCTCGTAGTCGTTGAGGTCGACGACGTAGCGACCCATGATCGGATACAGATTGCCGTACTGCGCAAACAGCGGCTGGATGTCGTCGTACCAGGTCGGCGCCCGCGGCGTCGCCTTGGCATCGAACGCGAGCACGCTGACGTAGTTGAACGGGCTGGCCAGATAACCGGGCGGTTGCTGGTCAAGCTGATAGGCAACGCCGTAGAGCTGGCCGCCGATGTAGCCGCGCGGTGCACCTGGCCCGGCTGGATCCAGTTGCAGTGCTGCACTTGCGTGCCCGGCGCTGTCGGTCTGCACCGCGTTCGGGAACGTGAACACCTCGACAGGTACGCCGATGTCGGGAATCGGTGCCCGCGGCCGGGTCGGCGGCGAGATCGTCGCGCCGCCGCCGGAGCCGCCCATCAGACCGGTCGTCGGCGCCAGTGCAATGCCGGCCTTGGCCAGCGGCATGCCGAATCGGGTCGCGTACAGCTCCAGGGTCTCACTTTGTCCGGGATCGATCCGGAACACGAACTGGTCCGCGCGCACGTACAGCCCGTCGATCGATTCCTGCAAGCGCACGCTGTATGCCGGCGACGACGGCACCGGCGTCAGCAGCACCAGTGGATGATCGGCCAGCAATTTCGCGGCCTCGGGTTGGCTGCTCAGATCGAAGCTCTGAACGCCGGCGGTCTGCGGGTACCAGGCCGGATCGAGATACGGCACCTCGCCGATGATCGCGACCTTGCGTGCGGTAACGGTCGCCAGCGCGGCCTGCGGGTTTTCGCGCAGCACGCCGACCAGGATCTTGCCGACATCGAGCAGACCGCTGTCGGCGCTCTCGATCGGAAACGTATTGCCGAGATCGAGCGTGAGTCGCGCGTGCTTGGCATCGAAGCGGCCCTGCACGTTGTAGACACCGGCGGCGGGCACGGTCAGTGAGGCGCTGGTGTCGGCGATCATCTGCCGCCCGGCGACGAAGTGCTTCGGCTCGCCGCGGCGATACGGGCCGATCGTGCCGACGACATGGCCCATGGTGTAGCGCGGGATCGTCGCGTCGCGGCCGTAGCCGTAGACGTTGAAGCAGATCGACAGCCGGTCGTCGTCGCTGGCCTCGCGCAATGCGCGCAGCAACGGCGAGTCGGTCGCGTCGGACCAGGCCAGTCCGTCAAGCACCGACTGGTAATTCGCGGCCAGCTGCTGGTCCTGCGGCACACCGGTCTGCTGGCGCTTCCACAGGTTGCAGAACGGCCCGGGCACGTAGTCGCCACGCAGCAGCTCACGACCGGTGGTATCGACCAAGCGCAGCTGCATGCCCCAGATCTCCGAGACCATCTGCTGCTGCGGATCGAGATCGACCAGCTTTCCGGGCGCGCGGCGGTCGGCGTTCTCGACCAGCAGGCCGATCACCGGATCCTCGCTCGCCGCAACCAAGCGGCGTCCGTCGAGGACGGCGCCGGTGACGCTGCAATCGAGAAAGCGAAAGATGCCGGTGCCTTCGGGGTTCCAGCTGCCGTTCTGGTTCAACTGCTGGTACTCGGGCACGAACGACGCGTTGTCGTAGAAACGTACGTCATTGTTGATCGTCGAGACATCGGCCTGGAACCAGCCGGTGAAATGCAGTCGCGGTGCGTCGAGATAACTCATCAGCAAACTCCTATCGCAAGAATGACCGCCGCTGGCCCGTGCAATACCGCCGCTCGCACGCGAAATGCCAGCGTCACCCACACCACCCCGCCGCCACCGCCGCTGTTGTAGCGTCGAGCTTGCTCGACGCAGATGCCGCGACCGAAGCGCGCGGCCTCACGGC
>CAZFUH010000438.1:0-3115 GCA_964522235.1 uncultured Rhodanobacteraceae bacterium | reverse complement strand
TCAGCGCGTCGCCGCCATCGCCCGCAGATAGGCTTCGATGTCGGCCGCGACGGCGTCGCGCTCGGCCAGCTGCGCAGGCAGGCCCGGCATCGTCGTCGTCGGACGGATGCTTGCCGGCTCCAGCATCCACCGTTGCAGCCAGCCCGACGCCAGGTACTCGGTGACGCTGACCGGGCGGTTGAGTTCGGGGCCCTTGTCGCCGCCATCGCCATTGACGCTGTGGCAGGCGACACAGTGACTGCGGAACGCGGCGAAACCGCGCTCGACGGCAGCGCCAGCGTCCGCCGGCGGGCGGGCGCGAGCCAGCAGGCTGTCGGCGTCGGCCAGAGCAATGCCGACGATCTGGTAGGGCCAGTCGCCGGCGCCGGCAGCACGCAGTTCTGGATCTTCGCGGTTATCCCAGACCAGGTAGTACGGCGCCAGATCGACCGGCTCGTCGCCTTGCAGACGGTTGACCAGGGTGAAGGCATGGTCGTCGGCGGCGGCCCAGGCGAGCAGCGCGCGAGCGCCCAGCAGGCGCTCGGGTGCGACCAGGGCACGATAGCCATCGGCGCACTCGAAGACGACGGCCCCGGCCTGATGCCAGGCCTCGCCGTAGACGCTGTCGAGCAGACGGTTCACCCAGACGCCGGCATAGCTTCGCTCGCGACCCTCGTGCGGCTCGTGCACGCGCAGTTCGATCCGCCCGTCCGGTGCCAGCAATGCGACCAGGTCCTCGGCATCGAACTGGCGCGAGTCGGACTGGGTATGCACCGACAACGGCCCGGCCGCGAACACCATCGCGTGCCAGCCGAGCAGGTACAGACCGATCACGACGGCAGACGCGCGCCGGCCACGACCGCCGCCCCCGGCTCCCAGACGCGGCGCCGCGGCCTGGTACACGAAGGCTCTCAGGCCACGTCGGCCAGCGGCGACGGCTGCCGCATCATCAGCGCCAGCAATCGGGCGATGGTATTGCGCTGTTGCCGACGGTCGACGATCAGGTCGATCGCACCGTGATCGAGCAGGAACTCGCTGCGCTGGAAGCCTTCCGGCAGGGTTTCGCGTACGGTCTGGGCGATCACCCGCGGGCCGGCAAAACCGATCAGGGCCTTCGGTTCCCCGATGTTGACATCGCCGAGCATGCCCAGTGATGCCGATACGCCACCGGTGGTCGGATGGGTCAGCACCGAGATGTAGGGCAGGCCGGCTTCGCGCATGCGCGCGATCACGGCCGAGGTCTTGGCCATCTGCATCAGCGACAGCAGACCTTCCTGCATGCGCGCGCCGCCGGTCGCGGAGAAACTGACCAGGGGCATTCCTTCGTCCAGGGCCAGCTCACCGGCGCGGGCGAAGCGCTCACCGACGACCGAACCCATCGAGCCGGCCATGAACGCGAATTCAAACGCACAGCTCGCCAGCGGCCGGCCGTGCAAGGTTCCGCGCATGGCGATCAGGGCGTCGCGCTCGCCACTGCTCTTCTGCGCCGCGACCAGGCGATCCTTGTACTTCTTGCTGTCGCGGAAACGCAGCGGATCGGTCGGTTCCAGCTCGGCGGCGATTTCAACTCCGGACTCTGGATCGAGGAAGCTGTTCAGGCGTGCCCGTGCCCCGATCGGCCGATGATGACTGCACTTCGGGCAGACATGCAGGTTGCGTTCCAGCTCGGGGCGATACAGGGCGACGCCGCAGGACTCGCACTTCTCCCAGACACCCTCGGCGACACCGCGGCGGTTGCCTCCGGCCTGGGTACGGATGCGCGACGGCATCAGTTTGGTCAACCAGTTCATTCGTTCGCAGCACAACGGGCAAGAGCGGAACGATAGCGCCTGATCGGCCTGGAGACCAGCATCCCGAATCCGAGCGACGATCGGCCGCCGCCGTCAATAGCGGCCGACCGACCGCGCCAGCACGCGGATCCGACCACCCGCCCGGTCCCGGTCGAGCAGGCTGTACAGGCGCACCGGCACCTCGGACATCAGCACTTCGGCCTCGGCGACGAAGTAGCGACTGGTCGCGACGACATCGCGCAGGGCATCCGCGGCCAGCTGCAGCGCTTCCTGCTCGATCAGGCGGTCGCGAAACTGCTGGTGGTCGGCAAAATCGGCTCGACCGTCCTGATGCAGGCGCCGCGCCAGGGCCGGGCCGATGGCGTCGTCCAGGCTCATCAGCACCTGCGGACTGGCGGTATTGACGTTCAGCGTATTGCCGCCGTCGGGACGCGCGCAGACATGCGGCAGCAGCCGCTGATGGATCTCATCGTCGATGCCGATCACGGCGCGCAGTTCGGAGCTGTGCACGAACGGCCGGTTCGCCGGCCGCCGCGGCGGACTGAGCGCGGCGTAGGCGGCGTCCTCGCCACCCCCGCGGCGGGCAACGCCATCGTCGTCGAGCCAGTCGACGATCGCATCGGCCAGCCCCGGGTCCAGCTCCAGCACCCGCAGCAGGCGCTGGAAGCGGCTGATTGCGAGGCTGTTTTCACCGTCCTCGGCGGTCCACAGCGCATTCAGATTCAGGCAACCGTCGAGGTCGCGCATGCGGCCGTGGATCAGGCCTTCGGGCACCGTGATCGGCGGCATCGGCTGCGCCCACATGTCGTTGCGGCTGTCGCTGCCGCCGCGCTCCAGGTCATCGCGCAGAATGCGCGCGGCCCATAGCTCCAGGCCCTGCTGGAAAGCGTAGGCCTGCGCCGAACGCGTGTGCTGCAGGGCCCGCGACTGGCCCAGGGTGCCGCGATCGAGCAGGCCGGCGATCAGAATGGTGGCCAGGGCCACGACCAGGACCGCCGCGAGCAGGGCAACGCCACGTTGAGAACGGCTGTGTTCGATCGTGATCATGGCGCCGAATCCGGAAGTTCGACCAGGCGCCGGACTTCGCCCAGCCGCGCATGATCGAGCACGAACTCGACCGCGCGCGGCAACTCGTCGGCCAGCGCGCCGGCACCCTCCGGCGGCCAGCTTTCCTGCCAGCGACCGTCGGAGCCGAGAAAGCGCCAGCGCACGGCGTCGACATCGGCCAGGATCGGGCGCCGGTCCGGCCGCGTGCCCGCGGCGCGATCGAGCACCGGCCAGCGCATTCGCTGCAAGTCGCCATCGGCGCGCAGGTAGGCGATGCGTTCGATCAGGCCCAGGGCCTG
>CAZFUH010000437.1:0-3155 GCA_964522235.1 uncultured Rhodanobacteraceae bacterium | reverse complement strand
CTCGGTCAGGGGGCGCGCATCCTAAGCGCTGGGTCGGGAAAGCGCAAGCGTTGATTTCACCTCCGGCCGCGACCTAGACATCCGGCGCTCAGGCGGCGATCCGGCGGCACTTCCATCGTCGCCTGAGCGATATTCGTTAAATGACTGTTAACGAAGCGGTTTTCGCAGGTGCCGGGTTTGACCGCGCTTCCTCAGCCCACTATGGTAGGCCCGTCCTGCGGGGGAAGGCGCGTGAAAACAGCAATCTGGCGTCGATTGTTGACTGCTCGTTCCATGTCTCGCGCCGGCCAGCCACATGCGATCCGCAGGCCCGCCCGCCCCGTTCCGACCGACCTGGAGTCCGAGCTCAGGATGAGCCTACCTATCAACTCTCGCCTCGCTGCCCACCGCCTCATCTCCTATCTTCGCAATTGGCGCCGCCGCCACTGGCTGGCGTGCGCAACCATGGTCGGCGCCATGGTCGGCGTACTCGGCATTCTGCCGGGGTTGGCGATGGCAAAACGCGAGGCACCTCCATCTCTCGTGACCGCGCTTGCACTGCCGCCCGCAGCCGAACGTGCCGACCTGGATATCGCCTCGCTTGCGGCCGAGGAGGCCGCGCTGCTGGCACGGGACGGTGCCGGTGAAGGCTGGGTCCGATTCGAGATCACCAGTGGCGACACGCTCGGCCAGATCTTCAACGAGCTCGGCTTCAGCGCCAATGATCTCAATCGCGCGCTGGCTTCCGAACACGTGCAGGAGTTGGCGCGGCGGCTGCGACCAGGCCATCATTTGGCGTTCTACGCTCCGCAGCAGGGCCGCTTGGACAAGCTGCTGTTCGACAAGGGCGAAGACAGTCGAATTCTCGTCCATCTGGATGAGGCGGAACTTCGCGACGAGGTGCTGGAGCGCCACCTGCAATATCGCATCGAACGCACGACTGGAACGATTCGCAGCTCGTTGTTCGGGGCCGCATCCGATGCCGGGATGTCGCATGCGATGGTCTTGAAGGTGGCGAAAGTGCTTGGCTACGACATCGACTTTGCGCAAGACCTTCGTGAGGGTGATACGTTCGCGGTGATCTACGAACAGATCTATCGCGAAGGCGAGCTGATCCGCGATGGTGACGTGCTTGCCGTCAGCTTCATCAACCGTGGTCGACGCGTACTTGCGCTGCGCCATATCCACGCTGACGGCAAGATCGAGTACTTTGATCAGGACGGCCGGCCGATGCGCCGTGACTTCCTGCGTACTCCGGTCGACTTTACCCGCATCAGTTCGCGTTTCTCGCTGGCGCGGCGCCATCCGGTCCTGGGCCGGATGCGCGCTCATCGTGGCGTCGACTATGCCGCGCCGACCGGCACGCCCATCTATGCTGCCGGCGATGGCCGCGTCCAGTTCCGCGGGCGACAGGGTGGCTATGGCAATACGGTCATCCTGGACCACGGCAATCAGACGACCACCCTGTACGCGCATATGTCGCGCTTTCACGCCAACGTGCGCCAGGGCGGACGCGTGCGCCAAGGGGATGTGATCGGCTACGTCGGCGCCACCGGGCTGGCGACCGGACCGCATCTGCATTACGAATTCCGGGTCAAAGGCGCGCATCGCGACCCGCTGACCGTGACCCTGCCGAAGCCGGAACCGCTCGAGGACGGGGCGTTGGAACGCTTCCGCCGCGAGACCAACGGTGTCGCTGCCCAGCTGGAATTGCTGGAAAGCATGCGCACGATGGCGGCGAACTAACCTTGTCGGCGCTGTACCTGGGCCTGATTTCCGGCACCAGCGCCGATGCCGTGGATGCTGCCCTGGTCGACTTTGCGGACTCCGCGCCACGATTGATCGCCGCGCAGGCGACGCCCTACCCGCAGGATCTGCGCACGGCGATACTGCAGCTGGCGCTCGGTGACGGATCGACATCGCTGGATCAGCTGGGCGCGCTCGACGAGGCAATCGCCGAGCATTTCGCAGCCTGTGCCGAGCAACTGTTGCGCTCGATCGACATACACAACAACGAAGTCAATGCCATCGGCAGCCACGGTCAGACCGTCTGGCATCGGCCGTACGCCGCTCTTCCCTACACGATCCAGCTCGGCGATCCCAGCCGAATTGCAGAGCGCACCGGCTGCCGCGTCGTGGCCGATTTCCGGCGCCGCGATCTCGCCGCCGGTGGTCAGGGAGCACCGCTGATGAGCGCGTTCCATGCCGCGGTCCTGACCGGCAGTGAGGCGCGCGCGGTGCTCAATCTCGGTGGCATCGCGAACCTGACCATGCTGCCGTCCGATGCCGGCACCATGGTTCGCGGCTTCGACACCGGACCGGCCAGTTGCCTGCTCGATGCATGGGCGCAGCAGCACACAGGCATGCCGATCGATCACGACGGCCGGTTCGCGGCCTCGGGTCGATGCGACGATGCGCTGCTGAGACAATTGCTGCGTGAACCATATTTCGCCCTCGCAGCGCCCAAGAGCACAGGCCGTGAGGTGTTCAACCTGGACTGGTTGCGCCGCTGCGGCGATACCGAACAACTGGTACCGGCCGATGTCCAGGCTACCTTGCTGGAATTGACTGCGGTGACCATCGCCCAGGCCCTGCAGCAAGAGGCACCGGGCACGCAGACCGTCATTGCCTGCGGCGGCGGGGTCCACAATCCGGCTCTGATGAGGGCATTGGCACGAACACTGGCGCCGGCCCGGCTGTGCAACAGCTCCACGTTCGCAATCGACCCGGACTACGTCGAGGCGATGGGCTTTGCCTGGCTGGCACGCGAGACCCTGGCCGGCCGCCCCGGCAACCTGCCCGCGGTCACCGGCGCTCGCGGCCCACGCATTCTCGGCGGCATCTATCCAGCCTGATCACTCAGCGCGGTGCGGTGATGTCACCCAGCCGTCGGCGCAACAACCACAGCAGCGTGATGCCGGGCAGCGACATCAATGCCGTGATGACGAAGAACACCGCCCAGGCCTGACCCTGGTTTGCGACGATCGCGCTGCTCTCCAGACGATCGACCATGAAGCCGCCGATCGATGCAGCGCCGCGCATGGCGATGTTCGCCAGCGAACTGAGCATGGCGTACTGAGTCGCGGTAAACGCGACGTTGCACAGTGAGGAGATGAAAGCGACAAAAATCGCCAGCGACAGCCCGGTGGTGAAATTGTCGGCAACGATCGCGATCG
>CAZFUH010000436.1:0-3156 GCA_964522235.1 uncultured Rhodanobacteraceae bacterium | reverse complement strand
CAGGGTCAGTCGAAGCCGGCGCGGAACACCACCGGCAGTTGGGTCGGAAACAGGTCGTGCGCCGGCCAGGCGCCGATCTGGTTGTAGGCGGCGAAGATCGCCGTTTGTATCTGACTGTTGTAGGCACCGACGTCGCTCTCGTTGCGCCGGTTCAGCAAGGCAACGAAGCTGAAACCATTGTAGTAGCGGACCACCACGGCGCTGGTGCTGGGCAGGCTGCCCGTGTGCCAGGTGGTGCGGCCGGCCGCCCCGAAATCGCGGACCAACCAGCCCGACCCGTAGTAGGCGTTCCCGGGGGTGTAGGGCAACGGAAAGTTCTGGGGCAGGCCGAACATCAATGCCTGCGAATCGGCATTGAGCAAGGCGCCCGCTGCCGTCGGGTCGTCCAGGTTGGCCAGCCAGCGCGCCAGTTCTACCGCGCTCGCCAGCCAGCCACCAGCGGCCAGCAGGTTGTCCATGTTCATGCCGCCGTATTCCCACGGCACCTGCACGCCGGAGGGGTCGAGCACGGTGGTGGTGCTGACGCCGGATTGATAGAACACTTCGCCGGGGTGGCGCCCGGCCAGGTCGCTGCGCGCCGGACGAATATCCCATACGCCAATGGTTTGGAACAGGCTGTCCGCATAGTCCCTGATCGACATGCCGGCCGCCGCCTCGATCACTTGCCCGAGCAGCATGTAGCCGTAGTTGCTGTAGCGATAGGTGCTGCCCGGCTCGGCAACCAGGGGCAGCCCGCCCAGCGTACGGATGATGTGCTGACGCCCGATCGGAAGCGGCACGCCATTGGCCTGGGCGTGGCTGGCGTCGGCGAACATGGGGTCGCGGTTCGGTTGCGGCCAGCCATCGAATCCGCCCAGATGCTCCAGCAGGTCGCGCACGGTGACGGTCGCCAGGCGGGGATCGGCGCTGTAGCCGGGCAGCGGCGACAGGTCGACCAGGCTGCCGACGGTCTGGTTCAGGTCGAGTTGGCCGTCCTGGACCAGGCGGTGCACCAGGGTCGAAACGATCGGCTTGCTGACGCTGGCCAGGCGGAACAGCGAATCGGGCTGAACGACGATGTCCAGGGCGCCGGGATTGCGGGTATAGCCGCGGGCCAGCACCAGGCGACCCTGCCAGGTCACCGCCAGCTGTCCCGACGGGATGTTGCGCGCCGCCATGAAGTCGTGCATGGCGGCATCGAACGCGGCCAGTTCCGGCACGTCCGGTCCGGATGCGGTCCATTGCGCGCCGACCGGCTTTGCGGCGCACAACAGCAGAATTGACAGCAGCAGAGTCAAACGGGCCATGGTGGCAGTTCCTGGATTGCGAGTGGACGGTCCCATCGCCGGTACTGGCGCGAAAACCGTCCCCGATGTCGCATCCGATCCGGGCGCTACAATCTCAGCCCACCCCTGGTGAACTGCAATGCCTGATACCGGCGCCATCACGGTCCTGCTCAAGCGGCTGAGCGCCGGCGAAGCGCGCGCCGATGCCGAGCTGCTGCCCCTGGTCTACCAGCACCTGCGCTGGCTGGCGGCTCGACAGATGGCCGGCGAACGCGCCGGCCACACCCTGACCCCGACCGCGCTGGTCCATGAGGCCTGGCTGCGCCTGTCCAGCGAGGGCGACCTGAGCCCGGCCGACCGCCGGCAGTTTTTCGGCATCGCCGCCAGGCGCATGCGCCAGGTTCTGGTCGACCATGCCCGCCGACGCGATGCCGGCAAGCGCGGCGGCGGTCTGGCAGCGGAGGCGCTGACCCTTTCTTCGCTGGCCGGCGACGCCGATGTCGGTGTCGACACCCTGGCCCTGGACCAGGCGCTGGTCCAGCTGGAGCAACTGGATCCGCGCAAGGTGCGGGTGGTCGAATTGCGCTATTTCGCCGGACTGGAGATGGTCGACATCGCCAACCTGCTGGGCATCTCCCGGGCCACCGCCCAGCGCGATTGGGAAGTGGCGCGCAGCTTTCTGTTCCAGGCGCTGTCGTGATTTCTGCTCGTGCCCTGCACGTGTGTTCCGAGGCCTTGGCCCTGAGCGCTGGCGAGCGCGACGCATTTGTCGCCGCTACCTGCGCCGACGACTCCGAACTGGCCGAGGCGGTGGGCGCCCTGCTGCAGGCGCATGCCGACAGTGCCGGTTTCCTTGAACCGGTGCTGCCGGTAACTCCGCAGCGGGTCGGGTCCTGGCGCCTGCGCGAGCGGATCGGCAGCGGCGGCATGGGCCAGGTCTGGCTGGCCGAGCGCGACGACGGCGCTTTCCAGCAGCAGGTCGCGATCAAGATTCTGGCGTCGGCCCTGGGCGATGCCGACAGCATCCGGCGCGCCAACAGCGAGCGACAGTTTCTGGCCTGGCTGCAGCATCCCAATATCGCCCGGGTGATCGATGGCGGTTGCACGCCCGAGGGCCAGCCCTACGTGGTAATGGAGTACGTCGAGGGCGAGCGCATCGACCGCTGGTGTCGCCAGCAGCGACTCGATCTGCGGGCCCGGGTCCGATTGTTCCTGCAAGTGCTGGCCGCGGTCGGTGCCGCCCATCGAGCCCTGATCATCCACCGCGACCTCAAGCCGTCCAACGTGCTGGTCACCGGCGACGGCCATGTCAAGCTGCTCGACTTCGGCATCGCCAAGTCCCTGGACCACAACCTGGCGAGCGAGCAGACCGGCACCGGTTTGCTGCCGATGACGCCGCAGTACGCCAGTCCAGAACAGCTCGCCGGGCAGCCGCTGACCACCGCCTGCGACATCCATGCCCTGGGCCTGTTGCTGTACGAGATGCTGGCCGGGCAACCTGCCCGGGCGCAGGGCGCCCGGACCCTCGGGGAACTGGCGCGCATGGCCGAAGCCGGCGCCCCGACCCGGCCCAGCCTGTGCGTCGATGCCGACGGCCTGGGGTTGCCGGCGCGCGCGCTCGCGGATTGGCGCCGGCAGCTGGGTGGCGACCTCGATGGCATCGTGATGAAGGCCACCGCCACCGAACCGGCGCGCCGGTACCCCTCGGCCGAGGTATTCGCCAATGACCTGCGTCACTGGCTCGATCGTCGTCCAGTGGCCGCCCGCGGCGACAGCCGGCGGTACCGGCTGGCCAAGTTCATCCAGCGCAACCGCTTCGGCAGCGCCGCCGCGGCCATTGCGGTAGTGGCCGTGCTGGCTGGCCTGCTGGTCGCCGTGGACCAGGCCGGAC
>CAZFUH010000435.1:0-3163 GCA_964522235.1 uncultured Rhodanobacteraceae bacterium | reverse complement strand
GCCGGACTGCGGCTGGTGGCTCAACGGCACGATCCGGCCATTGAGTTTGGCGCCGCGACAGCGGTGACCGACTTCGGTGTGCACGTGGTAGGCGAAATCGAGCACGGTCGCTCCACTGGGCAGATCAATGACTTCGCCGCGCGGCGTCAACACATAGACGCGATCCTCGACGGTATCGGTGCGGAAGCCCTCGTACAGGCCGTGATCATCTTCGCCCGCCTCACGGTTCTCCAGCAGCGACCGCAGCCAGGCAATCTTGCGCTCGAAGGCGGCATCGCCCCCTCCGACCCCGCCCTCCTTGTACTTCCAGTGCGCGGCCACGCCCAGTTCGGCATGGTCGTGCATCTCCCGGCTTCGAATCTGCACCTCCAGGGTCTTGCCGTCCGGACCGACCACGGCCGTATGCAGGGACTGATAGTGATTGCCCTTGGGTCGGGCGATGTAATCGTCAAACTCCTGAGGGATCGGGGTCCACAGGCTGTGTACGATGCCAAGGGCGGCATAGCACGCGGGCAGATCGCCGACGATGACCCGGATGGCACGGACATCGTAGAGATCGCCGAAGCCGGCATCCTTGCGACTCATCTTCTTCCAGATGCTGAAGATGTGCTTGGGTCTGCCGCTGACCTCGGCAGCGAGTCCGGATTCTGCCAGCGCCTGCGACAACTGCCGCTTGGTTTCTTCGATGTAGCGTTCACGATCACTGCGCCGCTCGTCTAGCAAGCGCGAGATGCGCCGGTAGGTGTCCGGATTCAGGTAGCGGAACGCAAGATCCTCAAGTTCCCATTTCAACTGCCAGATTCCCAGCCGATTGGCCAGGGGCGCGTGGATATCGGCGCTCAACCGGGCCAGTTCACGTCGCTGCTCTTCCGGCAGATTCTGGGCATGGCGCAGACGTACCAGCTGCTCGGCCAGCAGGATGAAGACGACGCGCAGATCACGCACAATCGCCAGCAACAATCGGCGCAGACCTTCAGCATTGCCGGCTGCGGTTGGCACGGCATGCAGCGACCAGATCCGTTCCGACTCGGCCAGACCGTCGCGCAACGGCGCCAACGCCGGCTGCGCCTGAAGTGCCTGCGGCCAGCAATCCAGTACATGTGCGGCAGCGGCATCTCGACAGGTCCGGTCGCTGTCCAGTGCTTCGAGCAAGGTGAGTACCTCGAGGACCCTGTCCCGACGATCGTTCCCGGGTGACTGCAAGGCGGCATTTGCCCAGTCCGGCAACTGTACGATTGCCGAACTTGCACCGGCGACGGCTTGCGCTGGGGGAGCGGATGCAGGCATGTTGTCCATTCTAACCATGGTTCAGGCGTCGGCTGCCGCTACAATCCCTCCCGCCCCTTCCACCCACAAGGTTTCAACCATGCTCTTGTCCAAGTCCCTGTCTGCCCTGCTCCTGTGCATGACCGTCGCCAGTGCCGGAGCCAGCGAGTTTTCATCGCTGGAGGAGAAGATGACCGGCAGCGAGTTCAGCGGCGCCGGCCTGGAACGGCTGACGCCGGACGAGCTGCAGCGGCTGAATCAATGGCTGCGCCAGCACTGGCCACGGACCGCTGTCGCCGGCCATGCCGCCGCCCAGCCGACCGGCGATCGCCGCGGATTCATCGAGCGTATCGCCGGCAGCGACGTCGACATCGTCAGCCGCTTGCCCGGCACCTTCACCGGCTGGAACAGCAGAACCCGGTTCCGGCTGGAGAACGGCATGGTCTGGGAAGTCGCTGAAGGCGCGAACTTCAGCACTCGGGCGATCGAGAACCCGCAGGTGACAATCAGCAAGGGCATGTTCAATGCCTGGTTCCTGAGCGTCGAGGGCTACAACAGCCAGGTCAAGGTCCGGCGCGTCGAGTAGCCACCAGCTGCCCACCAGGAGACTCCTCATGGAGTGCCGGCAACTGGGCCATTCCGGCCTGAAAGTTCCCGTTCTCAGTTTCGGCACCGCGACCTTCGGCGGTGTCGGCGAGTTCTTCGGCCGCCTGGGTAGCACCGACGAGGCAGAGGCCAGACGCCTGGTCGACCTCTGCCTCGATGCTGGACTGAACTTCTTCGACACTGCCGATGTGTATTCGCAGGGCGCTGCCGAAGCGATCCTGGGCCGTACGATCCGGGGTCGACGCGACCAGGTACTGATCTCGACCAAGGCCAGCTTCACGATGGGTGATGGCCCCAACGACAAGGGCTCATCGCGCCACCATCTGCTGCGCGCCGTCGAAGCCAGCCTGCGCCGGCTCGGCACCGACTACATCGATGTCTACTTCATGCACGGCTTCGACGCACTGACTCCGGTCGAAGAAACGCTGCGCGCGCTCGACGAGCTGATTCGCGCCGGAAAGGTCCGCTATCTCGGCTGCTCGAACTTCTCCGGCTGGCAGGTGATGAAATCGCTGGCGGCGTCGGAACGTCATGGCCTGTCACGTTACGTCAGCTACCAGGGCTACTACTCCCTCATCGGCCGCGACTACGAGTGGGAGCTGATGCCGCTCGCGCTCGACCAGAGCCTGGGTACGATGGTCTGGAGCCCGCTCGGCTGGGGCCGGCTGACCGGCAAACTGCGCCGCAGCGGCAGCGACAACAATAGCCGGATCAGCCGCGGCGGTGGCGCCGGCGGCCCGGAAGTCGACGACGAGTACCTATACGGTGTGGTCGATGCCCTGGACGCAGTCGCCGCCGAAACCGGCAAGTCGGTGCCGCAAGTCGCATTGAACTGGCTGTTGCAGCGACCAAGCATCGCCAACCTGGTCATCGGCGCACGCAACGAGGAACAGCTTCGACACAACCTCGGCGCCATCGGCTGGCAGCTCGACACCGACCAGATCGCGCGCCTCGACGCCGCCAGCCAGCGTACCCCGATCTATCCCTACTGGCACCAACGAGACTTCGAGGAACGCAACCCCAAGCCCACCCCCTGGTAACCCTCCCGGAGGCCAGAAAAGCCAGAAGAGTCCCGGTCCGGGCCTAGAAATACCCGTAGCTTCAGCCAGGCCTCGTCTAACCAACACTGTCGCTTTTGCGGCCAGGATGGCCGCGCCTTTCGGGGCCCCACGCGGCGCGGCGAACGGCGGTCGGAATAGTCGCCGGACGCAGCCCGGTGATCGGCGTCATGGATGACGCCGACCGGAGCGCTTGGCCATGGGTGAGGCGGAAACAGGCGGGATGCGTTGAA
>CAZFUH010000434.1:0-3163 GCA_964522235.1 uncultured Rhodanobacteraceae bacterium | reverse complement strand
CATGCTCAAGACCGGCAGCGTCTGGAACACGATGCCGCCGCATCTGCATGACCGCCGTTCCGAGGTCTATTTCTATTTCGATCTCGGCGACGACCAGCGCGTAATGCATTTCATGGGTCAGCCCAATGACATGCGCCATATTGTCGTCGGCAACGACGAGGCGGTGGTGTCGCCGCCGTGGTCGATCCATATGGGCTCGGGTACGCGAAACTACGGTTTCATCTGGGCCATGGGCGGCGAGAACCTCGACTACACCGACATGCACCAGCTCGACATCTGCCAGTTGAAGTGAGTGCTGCCATGAATGCGCTATTTGATCTGTCGGGCAGGGTCGCGGTGGTCACCGGGGCGAACACCGGACTTGGTCAAGGTGTCGCCGTCGGACTGGCCGCCGCTGGCGCCGACATCGTCGCCGTCGGCCGCAGCGAGCCGGTTCAGACCGGCGAGCAGGTCTGCGCGCTGGGCCGGCGCTTCGCGTCCGTGCACGCAGAACTGGACGCTGGCGCGCCGTATGCCGAGATCGTCGACAGCGCCTGGCAGGCGTTCGGCGGCGTCGATATCCTGGTCAACAACGCCGGCACCATCCGGCGCGCCGATGCGCTGGATTTCAGCGAAGCCGACTGGGACGACGTGATCGGCGTGAATCTGAAATCGGTGTTCTTTCTGAGCCAGGCGCTGGCACGGCGCTGGGTCGCGGCGCAGCGCGGCGGCAAGATCATCCAGATCGCGTCGCTGTTGTCGTTCCAGGGCGGCATCCGGGTCGCGTCGTACACGGCCAGCAAGTCCGGCCTGCTCGGCCTGACCCGCCTGCTCGCGAACGAGTGGGCAGCGAAGGGCATCCACGTCAACGCGATCGCGCCCGGCTATTTCGCGACCAGCAACACCCAGGCGCTGCGCGAGGATCCCGAGCGCAACCAGGCCATCCTCGCGCGCATCCCGGCCGGCCGCTGGGGCGAGCCGGCGGACCTGGCCGGTGCCGCGGTGTTTCTGGCTTCGTCAGCCTCGGACTATATGCACGGCAGCGTGCTCGCGATCGACGGCGGCTGGCTCGCGCGCTAGCCCCGGGTAGCGCGGACGACACTCAAGTGGGCGAGCACTTCCTCGATTTCCCGTCGTGCTGGCGCGCGGTTCCCGGTGTCCTCGGCGATCAGCGCCTGGGCGCTGATCGGATGCACGATCAGATCCTTCATGTGGTAGCAGGCGGCGGCGTTGTCGATCTTCGGCAGTGCGCCGTCCTTGTGGTATCCGGCCTCGATCGCAGCGGAGCCGAGTTCTCGCCACGAACCGATCAGGGTTTGCGTGGCTTCGAGATAGCTGCGGCAATGCGGTTGCAGTCGCAGGAAGTCGGGAACGATACCGGTCGCGATGGCGACCAGATCTTCCGCCCGGTGGTTGATGTCATCGGCGTCCACGGCGGCGTCGCCGGATAGGCGCTCCACCAGCGCGAGCGCTTGCACCTCATACTGACTCAGCGCGGTCAGGCTGTCGGCGGAGAAACCGGTGGAGACCGCCGCAGTTGGAGGCTCGGAAGCGGAACTCTGAGCGGCGTCCCGATCACTGCAAGCGCTCAGGGTCAACACGGCAATCAGCACGACACACTGGGCAAATGAACGCATAGGAGCCTCATCAAAAGCGAATGAGAGCCATTCTCACACAAGCGCAGCGATCAGGCTAGCCGCGGGGATCGTGCGCGCTGTGTGTGCTTCGCACTGCGCCTGGGGCGACCTGCGATTTCGGCGCCCTCAAGTTCAGCAGCCCCCGCCTTCGATCACCTGTCCCGCCACCGCTTCGAGACATTGATTGGGGCCTACGCCGATGGTTTCGTCGAACCTCGCGCTGCTTTGGTCGGTGATGCCACCGTCGGCATGCATCCAGTCACCGCGCACGGCTTCAATCTCGGCCTGCAAGCTGTTCCAGGCGCAACTGGCCTACGGGCTGATCGGCGCCACGGACGGACACGCTTCGCTGGAAGCCGAACTTCCTGCGGACTTTCCACCCGTCCTGCATGATTCCGTCAGTGCCGGTGTCCAGCGCCGGATGCGGGTACTACTGGCGGGTCTCGACAAGTAGCATCAGCAATTGCCTACTCGGCGCAGCACTGAACTGCCCTGGGAATACCAGGGGTGATTTCATGTGCGCCAGGTCAGCACCGGTAGAGCGTAGAACGGCGAAATCGGTCAGAATTCAGTATGCGGGTGCACCACACTAGTTGGGCCATGGATTGTGCAGGCAAGCCGATGATACTCAAGGACAGAACGACATCAGTCGCGCCGATGATGGACTGGACCGACCGCCATTGCCGGGTCCTTCATCGGCGCTTGGCGCCGCATGCGCTGCTGTATACCGAGATGGTGCACGCCAATGCCGTTGTGCGCGGCGATCGTGAGCGCCTGCTGGCGTATTCACCGCAGGAGCATCCGCTGGCCCTGCAATTGGGTGGCAGCGACCCGGCGCTGCTCGCGCAGGCGGCGCTGATCGGCGCCGAATTCGGATATGACGAGATCAATCTCAACTGCGGCTGCCCCAGCGAGCGGGTCCAGGAGGGCGCATTTGGTGCCTGTCTGATGCGTGAGCCGCAACTCGTTGCCGATTGCGTCGCCGCCATGCGTGCGGTCGTGCCGGTGGCGCTGCCGGTGACCGTGAAATGCCGGATCGGCGTCGACGACCAGGATGACTATGCCGGCCTTGAGCGTTTCGTCGCCATGGTTGCCCAGGCCGGCTGCGACGTGTTCATCGTGCACGCGCGCAAGGCCTGGCTGAAGGGACTGAGCCCGAAGGAGAATCGGGAGATTCCGCCGCTGGATCATGCGCGGGTCGCACGCATGAAGCGGGAGCACCCGGGATTGACGATCGTACTCAACGGCGGGCTCGCAGGGGTCGAGGATGTGCGGACGGCGCTGGCCTGGGCCGACGGTGTCATGCTCGGTCGTGCCGCGTACCAAACGCCGTGGCTGCTGGCCGAGCTCGAGCACGCGCTCTACGGTACGGCACTGCCGGCACGGCTGGATGTGCTGCGCGGTCTGCGTGGCTACGTCGAACAGAGTCTGGCCGACGGCGAGCGTCTGGCCGGCATCGTCCGGCATTGGCTGGGACTGCCCCATGGCTGGACCGGTGCGCGTGCATTCCGGCGCATCCTGACCGAGCAGGCGCGTGCGCCGGACGC
>CAZFUH010000433.1:0-3164 GCA_964522235.1 uncultured Rhodanobacteraceae bacterium | reverse complement strand
GGCAGGTCGCGACGCACGGCCAGAGACGCATCGGCCAATGGCTGCGCTTCATCGAGCCGCCCCATCGTCACCAGCAGCCGGGCCAGATTGTGCCGGCCGCGGGCGATCGCCCGTTCCGAAGCGCCGCTCTCGATGCGCATCGTCAATGCACTGCGATACATCCGCTCGGCCTCGACATGGTCTTCGGCGTCCTCAAGCAGGGTGCCGAGGTTGTTGATTGCGACCGCCTGGGCGCCGGTTCCACTTTCCTCCAGCTGCTGATGCTGACTGATCGCGGCGCGGTAGTGTCGTTCGGCCTCGGGGTAGTGACCGGAGTCCTGCAACACCGAGCCGAGTTCGTTGTGCGTCGACGCGACCCGGCTGCTTGGTTCGCCGAGCAGGCTGATCTGCGCAGCGAGCAGCTGCTGCAAACGTTGCTGCGCCTGTTCAAACTCACCCAGGTCGGCTTCCAGCGCCGCCATCACCTGCAAGGTCGCGAACGTCGACGGGTGCGCGGTGCCAAGCAGCTTCTCCTTCATTGCCAGCGACTCGCCGAGCAGGCGGCGCGCAGCTTCGGTATCGCCCTGATTGCGCGCGGCCCAGCCCTGATTGTGAAGCGCGGCGGCAAGGTTCTGCCGGTACGGTTCGCCGGCGGCGCGAAACAGCGCCTCAGCCTCGCGGAATCGATGCTGCGCCTGTTCGTGTAGCCCCAGATGCACTTCTGGCACACCAAGCGTGGTCAAGCTATGCGCGATCTCCGGATCACCGGCCGGCAGTCGCGCGAGTTTGATCGCCAGAGCTTCCTCGGCCGCCCGGCGTGAGGCCTCGTAGTGGCCAAGATCGGAATAGGTCCGCGCCAACTGCCATAGACCACGCGCCAGCTCAAGCTGGTCGCTGTCACTGTCGGCGCCATCCGTACGCAGGCGCGCGGTCGCCTGCTCGAGCATCCGCACCGAGTCCTCGAGCAGGCCCAGGCTGAGATAGATCTCGCCGACAGAACGCTCCAGTTGGGACTTGATCGCCGGTCGACTGAACTCGCGCCCGGCCAATTCCAGTTGCGCACCCTCAACAAGAGCACGCACGGTCAGTTCCCGTCCGCGGGTGGTTTCCGGTGCAGCGCTCTTGAACAGATCGACGAGGAACGCAGCCGACTGATTGGCGCCCTCGGCCTCGAGCCGCGCCTGTTCCTGCGCAGCGAGCGCCCGATCGCGTTCGATCGCCAGACGAGCGGACAGAATTGACAGCACGACGATCGTAGCCACCGTCGCACCCAGCGCAAGCGGATGGCGCGCGGAAAATTTGACCATGCGATAACGCAAGCTGTCGGGCGCCGCTGCCACCGGCCGGCCCTGGAACCAGGCCTCGATGTCGGCCGCCAACGCGCCAGCGCCAGCGTAGCGACGTTGCGGTTCCTCGCGCAGCGCCTTGCGCACGATGTTGTCGAGATCACCCCGCAGCGTGCGCGCTTCCTGCCGCAACCAGTCGGCATCGGCATTGGCGGCAACCCGGCTGGCCGCCAGACGGGTGGTCTCGCCGCTGCTCTTGCGCAGCGGCGAACCGGTCAGCAACTCGAACAGGATCAGGCCCAGACCATAGATATCGCTGAGCGTGGTGACCACTTCGCCGCGCAGCTGCTCCGGGCTGGCATAGGCCGGGGTCAGGGCCCGAAACTGGGTCGATTCGGCGACCCCGTCGCCTTCGTCCAGCAATTTGCCGATGCCGAAGTCCAGCAGCACCGGTTCGCCGTCCGGACGCACCAGTACGTTCGCCGGCTTCAAGTCCCGATGCACGATCAGCTGCTGATGTGCGTGCTCTACCGCCGAACACAGCGACTGGAACAGTTTCAGCCGCTGCCGCAGTGTCGGCCGCTGTTGCCGGCACCAGGCATCCAGGGATGTGCCGTCAACGTACTCCATGACCAGGTACGGCTGGCCGCTGTCAGTGGTGCCGCCGTCGAACAATCGGGCGATGTTGGGATGACGCAGCGTCGCCAGAAGCTCGCGTTCGCGCCGGCAACGCTCAAGCACGGCGGCAGTCGGAAAGCCGCGCACGAGTTTGATCGCGACCTGGTGTCGAAATTGCAGGTCGTCACGCTCGGCCAGAAATACCGTGCCCATGCCGCCGCTGCCGATCTCGCGCAACAGCCGATAGCCGCCGATACGGTCGCCGACCCCGCCGTCCACGGCCCGCTCGGCCAGCGACTGCGCGATCGGGACCACCCGAGCCATCAAGGTCACGCCGTCTTCGTCGCCGGTGTCATGCTCAAGCAGTGCCTCGACCCGGCGCCGAAGCTCGTCGTCGCCCGCGCAGGCGCGATCCAGGAATGCCGCGCGCTCATGCTTCGGCAGCTCCAGCACCTCGTGAAACAGTTTCTGCAGGTGCTGGAAGCGAGTCATCGGCGGATCTCGAAACTCAGACGTTCAGCGACTGCCGCAGCCAAGCGCGACCGAAGCGTAGACCGCGGTCGACGGTCGGCACGGACACCTCCAGGACATGGGCGATCTCCTCGCGCTTCATCCCGGAAAAATAACTCAGTTCAATGATTCGTGCGGTGCGCTCATCCTCGCACTGGAGATCACGCAGAGCGGCGTCCAGGGCCAGGAAGTCGGTTTCCTGGCGGTCCTCGGTGTCGTCCGGACCAAACGAACGGTCGTCAAGGGTCACCCGCAGCGCAGCGCCGCCGCGCTTTTCGGTCAGCCGGGCACGCGCGTGGTCGACCAGAACCGAGCGCATGTGCAGCGCCGCGGTGGCGAAAAAGTGCGCGCGATCCTTCCAGTCACAGCCTCCTTCGACCATGCGCAGATACGCCTCGTGAACCAGGGCGGTCGGTTGCAAGGTGTGGTTGCCGCGTTCACCGGCCAAGCGGCGTCGAGCCATCTCGCGCAGCTGCTGGTAGATGGCGGAATTCAATTGCTCAAACGCAGAGCGGTCGCCGTCCTGCCACGCCCTCAGCAGCACGGTTACGTCGCGCGCACCGCAAACAGGCTCCGGCGTCACCGTCACCATCCTTGTGTCTACTCCCGGCCAGCAGTTTAGCGCGGCAATAGACTGTTTGCGCGTGAACCGGCGCACGAAAGAGCCAGGCCACCGCGATCCGGTCCGCTGCCGGAAAGGTCGTCCAGCCGCTAGGCCGCATTATTCATGAACGTTCGTCGCGAGGTCGTCGAGACGCCGCTGGGACGCGG
>CAZFUH010000432.1:0-3168 GCA_964522235.1 uncultured Rhodanobacteraceae bacterium | reverse complement strand
GCGTCCGGCGAGCAGATAGAACAAGGTCACGCCCAGACCATACAGATCGGCCTTGGCGCCGACCGGTTCGCCGCGAAACTGCTCCGGAGCCATCGTCAGCGGCGAACCGAGCAGACCTTGACAGCCGGCATCGGTGCTGGTGCCGGCGGATCCGAAATCCATCAGAACGATGCGGCCGTCACCGTCCTCACGCATGATGTTGGCCGGCTTGATGTCACCATGCACCAGCCCGGCGGCATGGACGGCCGCCAAGGCCGATGCCGCCGCGCGCGCGATAGCCAGCACCTGCGCGATTGGCTGCGGCCCCTCGTCCTCGATCCAGACGCGCAACGAACGCCCAGCGATCAGGTCGGCCCACAGTCCGGCACGGCTGTCGTGGATCGCCGCGCCATGTACGGCGAGCACGTTCGGATGGCGAACCTGGGCCAGGCGACGTGCCTCGGCGAGAAAGGCGCGGCCCTGCAGAACGGCAGGGCCGATCAGTTTCAGCGCGACCTCACGTTCCAGTACGGTGTCAAACGCGCGGTAGACTTCCCCGGAACTGCCCTCGCCGATCCGTGCCAGCGCGCGCAGATGTCCCCAACGAAAAGCGTTGTCGTGGTCGGCAAGCGCTGCCGCGCGCTGCGGATGCGCGGCGGTCAGCGCGGCGCACAGCAGGGCCATGCGCCGCATTCGCGCCAAGGCCGACGAATCGTCGCCGAACGCGCGCTCCAGCGCCGGCCAGTCCAATGGCTCACCATCGACCAGGCTGTCGATCCACGCCGGTCCGCCCCTGGTCGCCACGATTCCCGTCCTCCCGCGGCTCATGCCGACCGCGATTGTGCATCCGACAGGCGCCGTTCCGTCAACCCGGCCACTTCTCAGCCGTCGCCGAGACGCTCGCTGAGCGCAGTCAGTGCCCGGTGTACCAGCATGCGTGCTGCGTTTGCCGACGGCCGCGCCATCGCCGCGGCGATTTCCTCGAAGCTGAAGCCGAACTCCATGCGCAGGATTACTGCCTCGCGCCATTCCGGCGTCAACTCCGCCAACGCCCGTTCGTAGTCGCAGAGCAGCTCTGGGCCGACCGTCTTCGCCAGCGAGGAATCGCCGGCGGCGTAGTCGAGCGCACGTTCGGAAACCCGGCCGGCCGAACGCAGACTGCGCTCGATCTCGCTGCGCACGACGTTCAGCAGGGCCGTACGCAGATAGGCGAGGAAGGCGCCCTCGCGCTGTGGCTGGAAGCGATCGACGGTATTCAGAGCCTTGATCAAGGTGATTTGCACCAGATCGGCAGTCTCTGCCAGATCGCGGGCGGACGGTGGCAGACGGCCGTGCGCCCAGCGCATCAGGATCGGCAGGTATTGACTGCACAGGCGCTCGCGGGCGCCGTTGTCGCCGGCGCGTACCCGCGACAACAGCGTCGCCGTCGATTCCAGCGCCGCGACCGAGTTCATGCCCGCCATGGTAGCGGGATTGCCTGCGCGCGGTCGCGATGCTGGAGGCATGGCCAGGCCCGGCTGAGCAACCAGCGGCAACGCGGGAACGGGATCCAGGAAGGCATTCATGCTTCAGAACAACGCCAGCCGGCAGGAAAAGCGCACACGGCCATCGACGCCCAGGGTGACCGTGCGCTTTCGCCTGCTGTGGCGGTTGTTGCAACCAGCTCCCGCCGAGGAAACGGCCATGACGACGACAAAATGGCTCTGGCATCTGTTCGGGGCAATCATCATGAGCCTGGCCACCGGCCCGCTTGCCGCCGGCGGCGTTCTCGACGAGGATCCATTCGTGACCGATCCTGCGTTCTGGAGCGGTCAGTATCGCCAGGACAACCACGGTCAGCCCAGTCAGAATGAATCGGCCTGGGCGCAACGCATCGTGCGCCTGACCAATGGCCGCGTGATCGTCGCTGGGCGCGTGCCAGCGAGCGACGGCAGCGCCAGCGCCAGCGCGACCAACAACCTTGGCCTGAGTCACTACGACCCGGGCGGCGCCTTCACGCCTGGCGAATGGGCGATCGTCAACTTTCCCAACAGCCCAACCGCCTTGTTGTCCGACGTACGCGGATTGCGGCGCTGGGGAAATCGTCTGGAATCGCATCCGACCGAATCTTCGGTCACGGCTTCCAGCCCGACTGAGGCGCGGGCGCAGCGCGTGCGCTTTCCGGTGCGAACCCGGTTGTCATGGCATGACAAGCGCAACGAAAGTCGAGCAAGGCGACCACGGGTCAGAAGCCGATCGCCATGGCTTCGCCGACTACATCGCCGCGGTGCGGGAGCGATTCGCGTTCCTGAGCGGGCACGGTTTCGGCGAACCGCGAATCCATGTCCTGCCACCACGGGAGTGCACGATCGTGTACTGGGGCGCATCCGGCACCAATGTCGCGATCTTCCATGATCTCGGCGGTCCGCCCTGCGTCTTCGTGGTGCCGTTGCCGATGCGGCGCGCAGACGGCTCCACGCGCAGCTTCGGTGTCCAGGAAGCGGTCGCGGTGCTGGCGCCGACCTACGAGGCGCAACGTCCGGGACCCTGGCAGGCCGGCTGGGATCGCCACCTCGACCTGGCCTGGCTGGACTGGTACGCCGACTTTCTGCGCGAGCGCGCTGCCGCCCTGCTGAATCCGTCGCGATCGCTGCTCGACCGCATCGATGCGCGGCGCGTGCGCTTTTCGCCGTAGCGGCGGTTTACCCGGTAAAGCGATCGCGCTCGCAGCGACGATCGCCAGTGTGAAGCCCGCCTCTCGACCCTGCCGAGGCCAATGAGGACCGACGATGAAGCCTTTGATCTCAATGTTTAGGATGACCGCCGTGCCGGTCCTGCTGCTGGCGGCACCGGCGATGGTCTGTGCCGACACGGTCGCCGGGCACTTCCAGCACAATGAGGAACGCGCCGAGTTCAGCCACGGCATCGCCGTGCATTGGCCCGACCCGGACGTTCCCGGCGCACGCATTCTGTTTGTCCTGCTCGCCGATGCCGAACCCGACGTCGAGCGCGGTCGTGGCAAGCAGAATCCGATCGCCAACATCGAAGCGGGGCTGCCCTGGAACAGCGCCCGATTGAGCCTGTACCTGGTCGAGGACGGATCCGGACTGGCGGTGCATCGCATCACGTTCAGCAGCGGTCTGGTCGCGCTCAGCCCCGGCGGCGACGAGCTTCGCCTGGAGAATGGCCGAATCATCGGCAGCTATCTGG
>CAZFUH010000431.1:0-3171 GCA_964522235.1 uncultured Rhodanobacteraceae bacterium | reverse complement strand
CAGACATGTGCTGGAACATTGGCGCATTGAACCCGATCAGAAGGATCTGTCTGTTCGTTTGCCTCTGGGTCGGAAGCGACTGGCCGGCTCCGTTCTCGACCTGCATTTCCAGATCGACCCGCCAAGGTCGCCATGGCGCCAAGGTATCGCCGCCGACCGCAGGATGCTGGGAGTGCAACTGCGCTCAGCTACCATACTCTCTCCTGGTCAACGAGCCGGTTCAAAATGAAGAGTTCTGTTGTTGTATTCGTAGCGGCTGCATTCCTGCTTGCCGCTGTTCCTTTCACTGATGCCCTGGCTTGCGAGCTGATCATCGGGCAGGCCTGGATTGGCGAGGCGCCGCCAACCGCGCGCGTCCGCGTTGCCTATGCCGTGATCAGCAACCCGGGCTCGACGCCGATTGCGATCACCGGTGCCAGCTCGCCGGCCTTCGGCGCGATCGAGCTGCATGAAACCCGCGAGGTCGACGGCGTCGCGCGCATGCGCCGGCTCGGCGAAGTCGAGGTACCGGCCGGCGCTTCGGTGCATTTTCAGCCCGGCGGCAAGCATTTCATGCTGTTCCGGCCGACCGGCGAGTTCGATGCCGAACACGGAAGCACACTCAGTGTGCACGCCTGCGGGCGTGAGTTCACCGTGCCATTGACGCAGGCCGCCTCGGGGCCGAGCGACTGAGGCCGACGCGAAACCGACCTGCGTGATCGATGTCATCTGCGCGGTCGTGTTTGCCGCTGCCCCGGGTTGCTACCATCGCCAGCCAGATTCCTGGGGAGGTACCGGATGCAAACGATGGTTCGCTGGACGATCCGGCTGCTGGCCGTATTGCTGATACTGCTGCTGATCGGCGCAACGATGCTGTGGCTGGCGTTTCGCGCCAGTCTGCCGCTCCTGGACGGCGAGATCGCCCTGCCCGGCCTGAGTGCCGCAGTGACGATCGAACGCGATGACCTCGGCATCGCCTCCATCGGTGCCGACGATCGTATCGACCTCGCCCGCGCCCTGGGTTACCTGCACGCGCAGGAGCGCTACTTCGAGATGGATCTGGCCCGACGCGCAGCTGCCGGCGAACTGTCGGCCTTGCTCGGCGCGGCCGTACTCGACATCGACCGCAAGCGCCGAGTCCACCGCTTCCGCGCCCGTGTCCTAGACTGGTTGCCGAACCTGCCCGATGACGAGCGCGTGCAATTGACGGCCTATGCCGAAGGCGTCAATGCCGGCATGGCGGCACTTCGTGCCCGGCCGTGGCCGTATCTGCTGCTGCGCACCCAGCCCGAGCCCTGGCAGCCTGAAGACAGCCTGTTGATTCCGCTGGCGATGTTCTTCGACCTGCAAGACGAGGAAAATCTGCGCGAACGCCGGCTCGACACGGCCCATCGACACCTGCACCCGGCCGCCTATGCCTTCATCGCCCGACCCGGTACGAGCTGGGATGCACCCGTGCAAGGCGAGCCACTGCCGGAACCGGCGCTGCCGAGCGTGCAGGAACTGAATCTTCGTGACTACCCTTCTGTGCAGCCGGAGCCGGGCGACAACGGTCTACGCCGGCCGCAACCGGAACTGCCCGGCAGCAACAATTTCGCGGTCGCCGGCGCCCTGACCGAGCACGGTCGGGCCCTGGTCGCCAATGACATGCACCTGGGCCTGCGGGTACCGAACATCTGGTATCGCGCCCGGCTGCGATACGGCCGCGGCGACGACGCCGTCGCCATCGACGGCTTCACCCTGCCCGGAGTACCGGTGATCGTCGTCGGCAGCAATGGACATATTGCCTGGGCCTTTACCAATGCCTACGGCGACTGGCTGGATCTGGTCCGCTTGCAACTGGATTCGGACGACGGCCAGCGCTACCGGTACGGCTCTAGCTGGCAGCCGTTCGAGCGGATCGAAGAACGGATCGCCGTCGCCGGCCGTCGCGACGATGAGGTGCTCGAGGTGCGCGAGACCGTCTGGGGTCCGGTGATCAGCAGTGACGACGATGACGCACCACTGGCCCTGGTCTGGACCGCCCATCGCGAGGGCGCGGTCAATTCCCGACTGCTGGAATTGGAACATGCACGGGACATCGACCAGGCACTGTCGATCGCCGCCTCCGCCGGCATTCCGGCGCAGAACTTCGTCGTCGGCGATGCCGGCGGCCGGATCGGCTGGACCATTGCCGGGCGCATCCCGCAGCGCCGCCCCGAGCACGATCCGACTCGCCCGGTCGATGGTGCCGATCTCGAGGGTGATCTATGGCTGGGCTGGCTGGATCCGGGCGCCTACCCGCGCATCGCCGACCCCGAGTCGGGCCGCCTGTGGACCGCCAATGCCCGCGTCGTCGGCGGCGAAGCCCTGGACTTGATCGGCGATGGCGGCTACGACAACGGCGCCCGTGCCAGGCAGATTCGTGATCGCCTGTTCGCGCGCGAACAGTTCGACGAAGCCGCCTTGCTGGCAATCCAACTCGACGACCGCGCGATCTTCATGGAACCGTGGTGGCACCTGCTGCGCGACGTTCTGGCCCGGGCCGGCGAGGACGAGAGCTTGACCGCTCTGGCTGAGGCGACGGCGAACTGGGACGGCTGCGCCTGCACCGACAGCAGCAGCTACCGCCTGACCCGAGCCTTTCGCAGTGCCGTGCACGAGGCCTTGATGCGCGGCCTGGCGGCGCCGCTCCTGGCCCACGACGAGGACTATCAATGGCCACGCCTGGGCCAGAGCGAAGGCGTGGTCTGGCAGTTGCTGCGGGAACGACCTGCGCACCTGCTGCCACTGCCGTACCAGCATTGGGATGAACTGCTCGCGGCGCAGGCCCAGCGGGTCGTCAGCAGCCTGGCCGGTCGAAGCGATGGCCTGGATCGGCGCAGCTGGGGCGAGGCCAATACCGTGCGCGTGCGCCATCCGATCACGCGCGCGCTACCGGGATTCATCGCGCGCTACATCGACATGCCAGCCCAGGCACTGCCCGGCGACAGCCATATGCCGCGGGTACAGGGCGTGCAATTCGGCGCCTCCCAGCGCTCGGTGGTCGCACCCGGTCTGGAGTCGCAGGCGATCGCCCACATGCCGGGCGGCCAGAGCGGGCACCCGATGTCGCCGTATTTCGGCGCCGGCCATGCCAACTGGGCCGAGGGCCGACCGACACCGCTGCAACCTGGCAGCCCACGCTGGCGCCTTCGATTGCTGCCGACTGCC
>CAZFUH010000430.1:0-3174 GCA_964522235.1 uncultured Rhodanobacteraceae bacterium | reverse complement strand
CCGGTTCGACATGTGCACGCCGACGTCGGGGCGATCGTCGCCGAAGGCGATCTGCTGGTGGAACTGGATTCGACCGATGCCCGCCTGGCGCTGGCGCAGGCCGATGCCCGCTTGACTGCCGCGCGAGCACGCGAAAACCAGGTCCGTCTGCGCCTGCAGCGCGCGCAGGCGCTGGTCGAGCGCAACTTTGTCGCCGAAGACGAGATCAGCGCATTGGACGCGGAGTACGAAGCGGCGCAGGCCGAGGTCGCGATTGCCCAGGCAGATCGCAGTGTCGCCGCTCGCAGCGTGGAAAAGTGCCGGCTACGGGCGCCGTTCGATGGTGTCGTCGTCGAACGGCAGGCTCAGGTCGGCGTGTTGGCTGCGATCGGAGCGCCACTTGTGCGCCTGGTCGACCTGGCCCCGGCCGAGGTCGAGGCGAATCTTCAGGAGAGCGATGCTGAGCGCTTCGGTCAAGCCGAGGCGCTGATCTTCGAAAGCCAGGGCCGATCGTATCCGCTACGGCTGTTGCGTCTGGTGCCGATGGTCGAGCGCAATGCCCGTACCCGCACGGCACGCCTGGGTTTCGTCGACGATGCGGCGCCGGTCGGCAGCAGCGGCCGCCTGCGGGCCGAGATCCCGGCCCGGCAACTGCCGGCACGACTGATGGTCCGGCGCGAGGATGCGCTTGGTGTGTTCGTCGCCGAGCGTGGCAAGGCGCGTTTCGTCCCGATCTCCGGCGCCAGCGAGGGCCGGCCGTTCGAGGTGGATCTGCCGATGCACACGCGGATCGTCGTCGAAGGGCATCAAGGGCTGAACGACGGCGATTCGATCGACGACAGCGTCGCGGCCGACTGACATGGCCTTGCTTGCGAACCTGATCCGCAATCATCCGCTGGCGAACATCTTTTTCGTCGTCGTCATCGTCATGGGCTTGCGTGCCTACAGCAGCATGCCGCGGGAGCAGGATCCGGAGATCAATTTCAACTGGGTCAACATCGCCACCATCCTGCCCGGTGCCAGCGCCGAAGACGTCGAGCAGCGGGTGACCAATCCGCTCGAAGACGCGATCCGAAACGTCCAGGACGTGCGCTGGGTGATCAGCTCGTCGCGCGAAAGCATGAGCAATATCCTGGTCCGCTTCTACGACATCGGTGAGCGCAACTTCGACAAGCGCATCAATGATCTGCGTCGGGAGATCCAGAACAAGGCCAATGCCGAACTGCCGGCCGAGATCATCGAGCCGGAGATTCTGGAGATCACCACTTCGAACGGCTTTCCAACGGCCATGGTCGTACTCACTGGCCAGGCCGATGACGAGCACCTGCGCTACACCGCGCGTACCGTGCGCGAGGATCTGGAGCAGATTCCAGGTGTCGACAAGGTATTGGCGATTGGCTTCCAGGAGCCGGAACTGCAGGTCGAATTCGATCCAGTTGCGCTCGCCGCGCGTGGTCTCACCGCGACCGCCCTCGCTGATGGCCTGCGGCTCTGGTTCCGCGACACGTTTGCCGGAACGATCAAGACCGTCAGCGCCGGCGAGTGGCTGGTGCGGGTCGCAGGTACCGCGGCCGATCCTGAGACCGTTGCCGGCTTCCATCTGGAAGTGCCGGGCAGCGAAGGCCGGCGCGTGCCTCTGGATGCGGTTGCGACCGTGCGTCGGGGTCGCGAGGACCCGCGTCGACTGGCCGCCAGCGACGGCCAACCAGCGGTGATGTTGAGCGTGACCAAGGTCAGTTTCGTCAACATGCTGGACCTGGTCGATCGGATCAAGGCGTACATCGACGACAAGAATCGCGTGCTCGCCGGCACCGGCATGCAGCTGATGCTCAGTGACGACCAGACGATTCCGACCCGGACCGCGCTCGGCGTCATGCAGAACAACGCCGTCATCGGGCTGTTGCTGGTTCTGGCCGTGTGCTGGGTGTTTCTGGGCTCGCGGATTGCGACCCTGGTCGCGCTGGGCGTCGTGTTCTCGATTTCCGGAAGCTTCTGGGTGCTCTCGGCTACCGGTTCGACCTTGAACATCTCGGTGCTGCTCGGCATCGTCATCGTGCTCGGCATGCTGGTCGACGATGCTGTCGTGGTCGTCGAGGCGATCTACTACCGGATGCAGCGTGGCATGGACGCGCTGGACGCATCCTTGGACTCGCTGCGGGAAGTCGGGTTGCCGGTGCTGGCGGCGGTGATGACGACGATAGCTGCATTCCTGCCGTTGATGCTGTTGCCGGGCATCCTCGGGAAGTTCATGTTCGTGATTCCATTCGTGGTCACAGTCGGGCTGCTGGTCAGTCTGATCGAAGCCTATTGGATGCTGCCGGCCCATGTCGGCACGCTCGGCCGGCATGCGATCAGCCGCTCGCGCAGCCAGCTTCTGCGCGAGCGCTACACGCACCGGGTCCGGGTCATGTACACGCGTGCGCTGATCCATGTGCTGCGCACGCCCGGGCGTTATCTATTGCTCGCGGCCGCGCTGTTCCTGGCCGCCGTGGCGGCGATTGCCGGCGGCCTGGTCAAGTTGCAGTTCTTTGCTTTCGATCCGTTGCGTCTGTACTACGTCAACGTCGATATGCCGCCGGATGCGCCGATCGAGGAGACGATGGCGCAGACCCGCTCGGTCGAGGAGATCGTGCGCAGTCTGTTGCACGATGGCGAGGCGCGGTCGCTGGTTTCGATGGCCGGGATCAAGTTCACCGACACCGAGCCGGTGTACGGCGATCGTCATGGCCAGATCGCTGTGTCGCTGAACCCGCACGCGGCCGGCATGCGTGAATACGACGAGATCATCGAAGACATGCGCGAACAGGTCGAGAGCGTTCCCGGCCGCGCCGAGATCTCGTTCCTGAAGCTGTCCGGGGGGCCGCCGGCAGGAAAGGCGATCAGCGTCAAGGTCCGCGCCGACGACTTCGACGAACTGCGAGCCGCCGCCGATGCGGTGAAGGCGATCATCAGCGACATTCCCGGCGCTCAAGACATCACCGACGACGACAACCCGGGTCGGGACGAGCTGACCTTGACCGTCGATGTCCTTGCCAGTCGGAATGCCGGTTTCGATCCGGGCACGGTGGCTCGCCTGGTCCGCCTGCATGTCGATGGCGAGGTCGTCGCCGATATGCGCGACCGCGGCGAAAAGCTCGAATTGCGTATCCGGGCAACGCCGCGAACCGCGGACCAGGTTCGCGAGCTGCTGTCGGA
>CAZFUH010000429.1:0-3188 GCA_964522235.1 uncultured Rhodanobacteraceae bacterium | reverse complement strand
TGTCGCCTCCTGCCTCTCACTGCCCGCGCTTGGTCTTCAACTGCGCACCGACTGCGGCGATCGCCCGCAGTGCCGGGATCAACTGCTCGCCGAGCGCGGTCAGACTGTATTCGGCCGAGGGCGGCGAACTGTCGATGACCCGACGCCGGATCAGGCCACGCTGAACCAGTTCGCGCAACCGGGTACTGAGCACCTTCGCCGAGATCCTCGGCAGATCGTGGCGCAGCTCGCCGAAACGGCGCGGCCCGCCGCTCAGGCACCACAATACGTTCGGCGCCCAGGCGCCAGCCAGAAAGCGCATGCATTCGCTCAGTGGGCAGTGATAGGGCGGCGCCATGGCTTTCGACTTGCGCAGTGGCAGCGGCATGGTCAGAACTCGAAACCTGGTTACCGGATGGATACCACAGAATACGGTTACCAACCACAATTTGGTTTCCTTTGGTAACCAGCTGTTGATAGGATACTTTCACTGTCGTTGCTGGATGCTCGCCGATGTCACCCGCACTGTCCCGTCTCGGCGTCCGGTATCCGATCATCCAGGGTCCATTTGGTGGCGGCTTGTCGACACCGGCGCTGACCGCCGCGGTCGCCGAGCTGGGCGGGCTGGGCAGCTACGGCGCGCATGTCCTGTCGCCGGCCGAAATCCTGGCCGTGGCGGCGCAAATCCGCAGACTCAGCGACCGGCCGTTCGCGCTGAACCTGTGGATCTCCGACCATGATCCGGGCGGACTGGATCTCGACCCGAAACGTTTTCAGCGACTGGCCGAGCGCTATGCGCCGTACTTCGAACAACTCGGTCTACCGCCGCCGTCCGCGCCGACCTGGCTGACGCACCGCTACGAGGATCAGGTGCAGGCTTTGCTGGAGGCACGGCCACCGGTCTTCAGTTTCGTATTCGGCATCCCTGCCCCCGCGATCCTGGCCGAATGTCGCCGACGGGACATCGTCACGATCGGTGCGGCGACCAGTATTGCCGAGGCCCTGGCACTGGATGATGCCGGTGTCGACCTGATCATTGCCAGCGGCTTCGAAGCGGGCGGACATCGTCCGGCCTTCCTGGCCCCGGCCGAGCGTTCGCTGATCGGCACACTCGCCCTGGTTCCATTGATATCCGATCGCGTGCGGGCAGCGGTGATCGCCGCGGGCGGCATCGTCGACGGCCGCGGTGTCCGCGCCGCACTGAGCCTGGGCGCGCAAGCGGCGCAGCTGGGCACGGCCTTTCTCGCCTGCGAAGAGTCCGGCGCCGAAGCGGCGCATCGCGAGCTGCTGTTCGATCCAAAAGCGCAGGACACGGTGCTGACGCGTGCATTCACCGGCCGGCTCGCGCGCGGCATCCGCAACCGGTGGACCGACGACATCGATGCCGATGTCCGGGCGCTGCCGCCGTTTCCGTTGCAGAGCTGGTTTGTCGCCCAGCTCAAGCACGCGGCATTTGTTGCCGGGCGCACCGATCTGGTGCCACTGTGGTGCGGACAGGGCGCGCCGAACCTTCGCCATCGCCGCTGCGCCGACCTGATGCAGGCGTTGATCGCAGCGTTGTAAGCCGGGAGCTCCGAAACACGGAGCCCATTCAGTCGAACACTGTCAAGGAGATCGAAAAGATGAAGCTGTACTACGTACCGGGTGCCTGTTCGCTGGCGCCGCATATCGTCGCCCGCGAAGCCGGCATCGAGCTGGAACTGGACAAGGTCGACATCAAGGGCGGCCGAATCACGCAGTCCGGGCGAAGTTTTCTCGACATCAACCCGAAAGGCTACGTACCGGCACTGGAGCTGGACGACGGCACCGTCCTGACCGAGGGACCGGTGACCAGCCAGTACCTCGCCGATCAGGCACCCGAGTCCGGCCTGCTTCCGAGCCATGGCACGTTCGAGCGCTACCAGGTCCTGTCACTGCTTGGCTACATCAACTCGGAACTGCACAAGAGCTACAGCCCGCTGTTCAACCCGAACGTACATCCCGAGATTCGCACCGAGCGCCTTGCCTATCTGCAACGCCGCTACGAGCTGATCGAACGATTGCTCGAAGACCGGGAGTACTTGTGCGGTGATCGCTTCGGCATTGCCGATGCCTACCTGTTCGTCGTCACCAATTGGGCCCGGCACGTCCAGCTCGACTTGTCCGCCTTCCCGAACCTCGCCGCCTTCCAGCAACGCATCGCCGCGCGGCCGGCGGTTCAGGCGGCCATGCAAGCCGAAGGCCTGACCGGCGGCAAATGAGCGCAGGAGCGAACAACGAGCACTGGCCGCTGACCGCTTCCACGGCGCACCGCCCGCGCTCGCTTCGCCGCGACTCTGCACGCACCCCTCTACTTGAGTAGGATGCCGGAACCGCCCCCAATGCCACCGGGATGTTCAAGCCTGACCCCGTGATCCAGACCCTGCCGATCGCCGACGGCCGGGTCTGTCACGTCATCGACGACGTTCTGTCGGAACCGGAACGCTGGCAGCGCCTGGCCGCGCAGCACGCGGCCCAGTTCGAACTCCTGCCGGGCAACGCCTATCCCGGACCCGAACTGCGCATGCCGAAGGCGATCACCGATGCCCTGGGTGCGTATCTGGACTTGCACGTTCGCGACCGGTTCGGACTGCAACAGACACTCAGCGGCTACAGCCGCCTGGCGATGGTCACCTGGCCGCCGCAGCGCCTGCAACCCTGGCAGTGGATCTGTCACCGAGACCGCTTCGCCGTCGGCGAGAACGAGTTCGTGTTGGCATCGGTGCTGTACCTGTTTCGCGATGCCGGGCTCGGCGGTACGGCGTTCTATCAGCCGCGCCGCAGCATCGGCGAGACCGAGCGTCTGGTGCACGACTCGGTCGAGATGCCGGCCGACCAGTTCAGCGGTTGCTATGAGATCGAGCCCGGCTACCTGCGCGGCAGCAACGACTGGTTCGAACAGGTGTTGTCGGTGCCGGCGCGCTGGAACCGACTGATCGTCTATGACGGCAGCCAGTTTCATTGCAGCCACATCGTTGCGCCGGAACGACTCAGCGCCGATCCCATGTCCGGTCGACTGACGCTGAATGGCTTTTTTACCTGCCGGAAAGGGCAAGGAGTGAGTGCAGAGGAGTGAGAAACGAGTTTGGAGTCCAGCCGCTCCGCTGCTAGCCCGCATTATTCATGAACGTTCGTGGCGAGGTCGTCGAGACGCCGCTGGGACGCGGCGCGCGGACTGGAAGGCGGCGAAG
>CAZFUH010000428.1:0-3194 GCA_964522235.1 uncultured Rhodanobacteraceae bacterium | reverse complement strand
CGACAGGCTGCTCGCCCGCTCAGAATGGACCGACCGCGTGCGCCTGAGCGATCAGGTGCGCCTGCCGTTCAAGTGGCAGAACCTGGGTGAAGTAGACCAGCAGATGCGGATGCCTCGTCGACTGGAAGCCGACGGCGCGGTCGACGCGTTCGGCGAGCACGTCACCGCAATAGCCGAACACGGCACTGTAACGCTCTCGAAACAGCTCCAGCGAGCGCTTCAATGTATGGTGGTAGACGCCGCCAGCAGCGCGCAACTGCCGACGTTGTTCGCTTGGCATGCGCCGCAACAGGCGATCATCGGTGCAGGCACCACCACCGAGCAACAGCTCGCCGACCGGCGTGAAATGAATGTAGCAGGCCGGATGGCGCCGACCGTCGGCGTCGCACCAGAAGCCGACGACGTGATGTGGAAAGTCCGGCGCCGGTTCGCGATAGCGGCGCAGAAACAGTTCGCCAGCGGTCCCTGGACCATCGTCCACTTCGACCACCGGGAAGAACTCGTCCAACTGATACATCGGTCCGCGCTCAGACATCCGGATTGGCGACGCCGTGCGGCACATGCCCAGTGGCGACGAAGCGTCGCGCCGAGTCGGTATTGGCACCGGAGTCGTCGAAGAAGATATCGGCGCTGAATGCCTCCAGGAATGGTCCCTTGGCGCGGCCACCGAGAAAGATCGCCTCGTCCAGGCGCACGCCCCATTCGCGCAAGGTCAGGATCACCCGCTTGTGCGCCGGTGCCGAACGCGCCGTCACCAGGGCAGTACGAATCGGCGGATCGTCCGCCGGAAACTCGGCCTGGATCTCGTGCAAAGCGGCGAGAAAGGCGCGAAACGGTCCGCCCGACAGCGGTCGCTGGGCATGTTCGGTTTCGTGCCGGGCGAAGGCCTCGACGCCCTGCTCCAACGAGATCCGCTCCGACTCGTCGCCGAAAATCACCGCGTCGCCGTCGAAGGCGATGCGCAATGGTCCGTCCGGATCGCCACCGATGGTCGAGGCCAGGATCGTCGCGGCCGCGACGCCGGCGCGCAGCGCCCTGCGTACGTCTTCACCGTTCGCCGACAGGAACAGCTGCGCGCCGAACGGCCGGATATAGGTGTACGGCGGCGCGCCGCCGGTGAACGCTGCACGGACGATGTCCAGGCCGTAGTGCTGGATCGAATTGAACACGCGCAGGCCGGTGTCGCTGGAATTGCGCGACAGCAGGATCACCTCGACCAGGGGTCGCCCGGAACGTTGGTTCAACGCCAGCAGCTTGCGCACCAGCGGAAACGCAACCCCCGGCGCCAGTGGCGCATCTTCGTGAGCGACCTGATAGCGGGCGTAGGCTTCAACGCCGTCGCGCTCGAATACCGAGTGGCTGTCGTCGAGATCGAACAGGGTGCGCGAGGAAATCGCCGCGACCAGACGGGGCGTCTCATGCCCCACCTGCCTGTCCGGCTTGGCGTCGACAACGGTGCTCATTGCTGGCGTCGATCGAGTTATGGCTCGAAATCGTCAACGAGTATGGTCTCGGCAACGCGGAATGCCGCCCAGGCGTCGATCCGACCATGACCACTGACGTAATTGGGGACGATGTCCGGCCCGATGCCGCCGCAGGTCTGTCCATGCGCGACCGGCACCGCCGTTTCGCGCAGAATCTGCTCGATCCGTTCAACATTGCCGCGCAATCCGGGGTTGACCGAGATCAGCAGGGCGACGGCACCGGCGACATGTGGCCCGGCCATGCTGGTACCGGATGAAGTGCCGTAGCTTGTGCTTGAAGTCCGGGTCGCTGATCGCACGCTGCTGCCCGGCGCAACCACGTCCGGCTTCAGTTGCTTGCCGATGCCGGCGGCAACCGGCCCGCGACTGGAAAACCCGGACATCTGCTCGGCGCTGGTCGTCGAACCAACGGTAAAACTGGCGTCGTAGATCGCCGGCGGCGTCGTGATGGTGCCGCAGGACGAACCGCTGTTGCCGGCTGACACGACCACGACGATGCCGGCTGTGCGGACGTTCTGTACCACCGTCTCGAGGATCTGCGGTGTCGTACAGCCCTCGCTCGGCGGGCAGCCCCAGGAATTGTTGATCACGTCCGGAGCCAGGTCGGCTCGCGGATTTTCACCATCGCTGTCGGTCGGTGCCAGAAACCACTGGAAGCATTCGGTATAGGTCGACGGCCGGCCATCGCCGCGCTCCATATTGCGACAGCCGATCCAGCGCGCACCTGGAGCGACACCGATCTGGTTGCCGCCGCCGTCATCGCCAACCACGGTGCCGATCGTATGCGTGCCATGACTGTGGTCGTCGCAGGGCAGCGGCGAGGACAGCCCGCAAGGATTGTTGCCGGTCGCATGCAGTTCATGGATCGCGTCATGCCAGTTGTACCCGTGCTCGGCATTGCTGCCGTTCCAGCCCCGGTACTGCTGGATCAGGGCCTGGTGATCCCAGCGGATACCAGTGTCCTGGCCTGCGACGACCGTGCCCTGGCCGGTGATGCCGGCAGCCCAGACCTCGGGTGCACGAATGCGTTCGATCCCCCACTCCACCGCCCGCGGCATGCCCGCCGCCGTCGGCTCGATCGCCGGAGCCGGCAGGCGCATCGAGCGATCGGCATGGATATGGCGAACCTCCGGACGGACAGCCAGGCGCGCCAGCAACGGGGCATCGGCAACCAGGCCCACGGCATTGATCAGCCAGTACACGCGATAGTCAACTCCAGCCTGGCGAAGCATCTCGCGCAATTCGCTCTGGCTGCGCTCGGCATGTTGTTGCCAGTGCTCGACCAGACGCCTGCGGTAGTCGGCAACAGCTTCTCCGGCGGCGCGCTGCGGCCACGACGATCGACTCTCTTCATGCAACTCGACCAGGACCGCCTGAGGTCCGGCGGTAGCAGCGAGCATCGGATCGAGCTTGCTTGCTTGGCACAGCGAAATCGGCCCCAGCACCAGGGCTGAAAACAGCAGCAGACCGAAGAACGGTCGTGCAGATTCAGGCAAACTGCTCATTGAGAATTCGTTCCTCCAGGTTATGGTCGGGGTCGAACAACAAGGTGACCCGGCGTTCGCGTGATTCTCGCACCCGTACTTCGATCACGTTGCGAACCTCGTGAGCGTCGGCAGTCGCGCTGACCGGCCGCTTGTCCGGATCCAGAATCTCGATCGTGATCTCGGCGTCGGCTCGGAGAATCGCTCCGCGCCAGCGCCGCGGCCG
>CAZFUH010000427.1:0-3204 GCA_964522235.1 uncultured Rhodanobacteraceae bacterium | reverse complement strand
GCTCGATGCCGATGCGCTGTGATCATCGACCTCGGTTGCGTCGCCGACGCGATCATCCTTGAGCGCACCGAGAGAGCCATTCGGCCATCGCTGGCCAGCGATACAGCTGCCCGGCGAGGTTCACGGTGACCGCCCGGCTCCGGATTGCGAGCGCCGATCTCAGCGGCAGCGGTACGCGGCGAAACGCTGCTCGCCGCGCCTGGGCTCGTTCAACGCAACGATGGTGTCGGCCGGAATCGTCGCGGCCTCGTTGCGGGCCAGGGATTCCAACTCGTCGGCGACCTTGAGCGGCTGCCGGTCGACTCCGGGAATCAGCCGGTCGCGGACGCTGACGCCGACCTCGCCGACCTTGGTGCAACCGGCGACATTGCCATCGTAGGCGACGCGTACGCGCTCGCCGGCAGGATCGGGCTGGACCCAGGTGCAGGCGCCGATGCTGAGCGGCAGCGCAAGGACGAGAAAACGGTAGGCGTAGTTCATCGCCGCGATGCTAACAGAGCGCGCGTGTGTCGGCAGCGCCCGCTGCCGATGACGGGGGCTGTGTACTGGTTCGACATCGGGTCGCGCTAACGCTGTTCGGGTCGACCATCCGCATCCAGCACCTGCACTGGTCCCAGCTTCAGTGTCCGCACCGGCTCGCCAATGACCGACAAGTCGCCGACGATGACCCAGGTCATTGCCCGCGGGTCGAGCACCGACATCGCCTCGCGCACGGCGTCGTCGTCGGTGGCCTCGATCTGTTGCTTGAGCGTCTGCACATAGTCATCCGGACGTTGATAGCGGACGATTGCGGCGATCGCCGAGAGCACGGCCGAGCCGGTTTCGTAGGCCCCGGGCAGGCTGCGCACGCGGGTCGCGCGGATCTTTGCAATCTCGTCCTCGGTGGCGGGAAGTTCGCCGAGGAAATCGGCCAGTTCGCGCCGGATCTCGACGATCGCGTCCGCGGTCTTGTCGATCTGCACCGGCGCAAAGCCGATCCACGGCCGCTGGCCAACGGCATTGCTTGCGCTGCTGCCGGCGCCGTAGGCCCAGCCCTTGTCCTCGCGCAGGTTCATGTTGATGCGCGAGGTAAAAGTGCCGCCGAACACGGCGCTGCCGATGTCGAAGGCCAGGCTGCGCGGGTTCGCGGTTGGCGGTACGACGTGGCCATAGAGAATATTGGCCTGGATTGCGCCCGGCTGGTCGACCAGGAACACGCGCTCACCGGCCGGGAGCTCGACCTGGTGGCGGTCGAGCGTCGGCAGTTTCGCCTCCGGCGCCGACCAGTTGCCGAAATGCTCCTGCAGCAATGGCAGAAGTTGCGTCATGGTCAGATCGCCGACGACGATCAAGGTGGCATTGTCCGGGCGCAGCCAGTCGCGATGAAAGGCGATCAGGTCATCACGCTGCAATGCCGCAATCGTGGCTTCGCTGCCACTGCCGGTGAATGGGATGCCGTAGGCGTGATCGATGCCGTACATCAGGGGCGGCAACAGGCGCAGAGCCAGGCTGTTCGGCCGGGTCTTTTCCTGAGCGATCTGGGCCAGCCATTGGCCGCGGACACGTTCAATTTCCTTGCCGTCGAATCGGGGCCGCAACACGGTATCGGCGTACAGGGCCAGGGCCGGTTGCAACTGATCGCGCAATGCCGAAAGACTGACCGAGGCGCCATCCAGCGTTGCCGAGCTGCCGATGTTCGCGCCCAAGGCTTCGGCCGCGGCAGTGAACGCCAGCGCGTCGAGTTCGCCAGCGCCCTCGCCGAGCATGGTCATGGTGAAACTGGAACTGCCGAGCGTTCGCCCGGCATCGGCGCTGAAGCCGCCGTCAAATTCCATGCTCATCTGCACCAGCGGCAGACCCTCGCGCCGGGCCAGGATCACTTGCAGGCCATTGTCGAGCCGATTGCGCTGGAGTTTGGGGAAGCGCAGCTCAGGGAAGTTGTCGATGATCGGCGGACCCTGGCTGCGATCGACCGAGCTTTCGGTCGTCCGGTAACGTGGATCAACTGCCGGCAGCGGCGGCGCCTCGACATGAGGTGCGGTCAGCTCGTCGTCCGGACTCGGAGCGCGCTCCCCCGGAGCGATGACCAGGGTATGGTCGCCCTGTGCCAGCCAGCGCCGTCCGGCTTCGCGCAGATCTTCGATGCTGGCTGTGTCGATGCGCGCCAGCTCGGCCCGAAAGCAACCCGGATCGGCCATGAACACCATGCATTCGGCAAGCACATCGGCCTTGCCGCCGAATCCGCCGACGCGTTCGATGCGGCGCACGAAGCCGGCACGGGCGACGCTTCGCGCACGCGCCAGTTCGGCCTCGCTCGGGCCGTCCGCGAGCAGGCGGGCCAATTCCTCGTCGAGGAGGGTCTCGACCCGCTCCGGTTCGATACCCTGCTTGACGTTGACGAACAGCATCACCGAGCCGGACAGTTGCTGGCCTTGAACAAAGCCGCTGACGCCGTCTGCAAGTTGCTCGTCATGCACCAGACGCCGGTCCAGGCGCGAGGCCGAGCTGCCTGCCAGGATCCGGATCAACAGGTCTAGATGGGTCAGGTCGGGATGGCCGAATTGCGGCACGTTCCAAATCCTGTGGATACGCGCCTGCGCCACGCGGTCGGTGAACGTCTCGCGGCTGGATGTGTCCCGGGTTGCGATCTCGACCTTTGGCTGCGCCATGGTCGGTCCGGCCGGAATGGCACCGAAGTAGTGGCCGACCTTGGCGCGCGCGGTCTCGACGTCGACATCGCCGGCCAGGACCAGGACGGCATTGTTGGGACCGTACCAGCTCTTGAACCACCAGCGCACGTCGTCCAGGGTCGCCGCTTCCAGGTCGGCCATCGAGCCGATGGTGCTGTGGTGGTACGGGTGCTCGGCCGGATAGCTGGCGCGCAGCAGCGCCTGCCAGGCCTGGCCATAGGGCTGGTTCTCGCCCTGGCGCTTTTCGTTCTGGACCACCCCGCGTTGCTCGTCGAGCATGGCCTGGTCGATCGCGCCGACGAAATGGCCCATGCGATCGGACTCCATCCACAGGGCCAGATCCAGCGCCGTGGTCGGCACGTTCTGGAAGTAGTTGGTGCGGTCGCTGCTGGTGGTCCCGTTCATGTTGGTGGCGCCGACCAGTTCGAACGGCCTGAAGTACTCGTCGCGGTAGTTCTCGCTGCCCTGGAACATCAGGTGTTCGAACAGGTGCGCGAAGCCGGTCTTGCCCGGATGCTCGTCCTTGGAACCGACG
>CAZFUH010000426.1:0-3213 GCA_964522235.1 uncultured Rhodanobacteraceae bacterium | reverse complement strand
AGGCCTGGGGCAGCTTGCCGGGAATCAGCAGCGCGGTGAAGACCGAAATCAGCCCGACGATGACGAACCAACCATAGGCGAACAAGTCGCCGCCGGCCAGCTCGTGCTGATCGGCAGCTTGCGCAATCTCGTTGCGGCGATACCACACGCGAAGATGCAGGCCGACCAGACACATCGACAGGGTGGCGAAAATCACCCCGTAGATCACGAACATCAGCAGAATATCGGGAAGGGCGCCAGGCCCCAGGTTGGATGCCTCGGGACTGAGAAAACCGCCGCTGATCGCTGCCATGAACGAAGCGAACATCATTTTCAGCGGATAGACATAGACCAGGACCAGAAACACCAGGGCCAGACCCAGTACCGTGCACCAGCCGTCATAGAGACGGTAGCGTCGACTCCAACGCGCGTGCGCGCTCCAGAACATCGCGATCATCAAGAAGCTGAGTCCGAATGCCGGCACGCCGCGCAATGCAAGCAGCAGATCGTCGATGGTCGCCGGGATCGCGTCGATCGAGATCACCAGCAAGGTCACCGCGAATGCGAATGCGGCATCGATGAAGGCGTTCAGCCGCATAGACTCGCGACCGCGAAGGCCGTCGTCGCCGACCCCGGACGAGATGCGTTCGTCCTCCATGGCTCCCCTTGGCGTTTCCCCCGGATGACCATCCTACCCGGAATACGCGCCGGACTCGACAGCGCGAAAATGGCCGCCGACAGGCCGGGCGGGTACACTGAACGGCATGCTCGTCGTCGAACCCCGTACCGGCTCCAAGACCGACCGCTATGCCGACCTTGCTGGTCAGGTCCGCGCCGTGCTCGCTGGCGAGTCCAATCGCATTGCCAACGCGGCGAACTTCTCGGCCCTGGTCTACCACAGTCTGCCGGACCTGAACTGGGCCGGATTCTATCTGTACGATGGCGACGAACTGGTGGTCGGACCGTTTCAGGGTCGACCGGCCTGCGTTCGCATCGCTCTGGGGCGCGGCGTCTGCGGCACCGCAGCCTTGACCCGCGCCAGCCAGGTGGTTCCGGATGTGCACGCGTTCCCCGGCCATATCGCCTGCGATGCCGCATCGCGCTCAGAGATCGTCGTACCGCTGATCGATGCCAATGGCGCGTTGTTCGGTGTCTTTGATGTCGACTCGCCGCTGCCGAACCGCTTCGACGACGACGATCGTGCCGGCCTGGAAGCCTTGTGCGCGATCTTTATGGAGAATCTGCAATGACAGACACGGACAAGCTGCGCAATGTCGGCGGAAAATCGGCGGCCTGGCTGCGTCAGGTCGGCATTCGCAGCCGTGAAGACCTGGTGCAGCATGGCGCGATCGGCGCCTTCATCAAGGTCAAGAAGGCCGGGTTCCGGCCCAGTCTGAATCTGCTGTACGCCCTCGCAGGCGCGCTGGAGGACTGCCACTGGCAGCAGCTCGGCGCGGAACGGCGGGAGACCCTGCTCGCCGAACTGGCTGCACAGGAAGAAGCCCTGGGCATGGTCGGCAAGCCGAAGTGGGGCGGACCGCCGCGACCAGTGACCACGATCAGCGGCGAGCAGTTCGACGACAGCAGCCCCGGCCACGATGAAGAACGAGAACCGGAGTTGCGCTTCGACTAGGAGCCTGGGCTCTGGCTCGGCAGGATCCAGCCGATCAGGGTTGTGACACCGACAGATGTGCCAAGGCACTGGCGCTGCGCTCCCAGTTGCGACCATCGAATGGAATCACGGTGATCTGCTTCACGGTCGCCTTGTCCAGGCAGCGGGCGTTGACGCTGAAGCCATCGGGGTTCGAACGCGGCACGTAGTACGGCTTGCAACCGCAGACCCGGCAGAAATAATGCTTGGCAACCCCGGTGTTGAATGTGTAGGTGGTCAGGAACCGGCCTCCGGCGAGCAACCGGAAACGTGCCGCCGGCACAATCAGATGCAGAAAGCCGGTGCGCTCGCACATCGAACAGTCGCAGGCATGGACGACCAGCTCGGCAGGCGCATCGACCTCGATGACCACGGCGCCACAATGGCAGCTGCCGGTATGAACCACCGCTCGTGTTTCCTGAATCGCCATGCCCGGACTCCTCGTCCTGTCGATCGCCGCCATTCTCGCTCAAGCGAACCCTGTGCCGGACTACGCCACCTGACGTCGCTGGCGCATGAAGAAGCGATACAGGGTTGGAATCACGAACAAGGTCAGAACTGCCGAAAACGCCAGGCCCCAGACGATGCTGGCGGCGACCGGACCCCAGAGCAGGGACTTGCCGCCCAGACCGATGGCGAGCGAAAGCAGGCCCGCGATCGTCGTCGCCGTGGTCATCAGGATGGCGATGACACGGCGGCGGGCGGCATAGATCGTCGCATGCAGGGTACGCATTCCGGCCTTTCGGCGGTCGTTGGCAGCACTGATCAGAACGATCGCGGCATTGACCGCGATTCCGGTCAACGCGACGACTCCGTACATCGTGTACAGCGACAGCGGATTGCCGGAGACGAGCAAGCCGAGGGTGACCCCGGTAAACGCCAACGGCACGGTGACCAGGATCAGCATCGGCTGGAAGTAGCTGCGGAACTGCGCGGCGAGAATCAGATAGATCAGGCCCAGCCCGAGCAGGAACAGACCGCCCATCGCCTGCATCGATTCGTTGATGTCGTCGAGCTGGCCGGAGAATTCCAGGTCGGCAGACGGATGCTGTGCCCGGACTCGCTGCCACTGCTCCCTCAACATGGCGTTTGCGGTGACCGTGTCGACGCTGTCGGCAGCCAGATCGGCCTCGACCGTGATCGCGCGGCGTAGATTCCAATGCCGGATCAGCCCCGGGCTCCTGCGCTCCTGTGCGATCAGCAAAGAGCCGAGCGTGGTCGTGCCGCCAGCGGGCAGGGCGATTGGATCCGACAGCAGCTCGCGAACCTGGTCCGCGGTTCGCGGCGTTGCCCGGACACGCAATTCGAGCTTTTCGCCGCGATCGCGCATATCGGCGACGACCTCGCCATCAACATGCAGGCGGACCAGGCGAGCCACCGTGCCCGGATCGAAACCGGCATTGCGACTGGCCAGGACATCGACGGTCAGGGTCAGTTCGTCCCGACCTGGGTTGTCGTCGTCGGTGATGTCTTGAGCGCCGGGAATGTCGCGGATGATCGCCTTCACCGCATCGGCGGCGGCGCGCAGCTCGTCGAAGTCGTCGGCGCGGACCTTGACGCTGATCGCCTTTCCTGCCGGCGGC
>CAZFUH010000425.1:0-3231 GCA_964522235.1 uncultured Rhodanobacteraceae bacterium | reverse complement strand
CGGTGTCGAGATCACCGACCCGGCGATCGTCGCCGCGGCGACGCTGTCGCATCGATATATCTCCGATCGCCAGCTTCCGGACAAGGCGATCGACCTGATGGACGAGGCTGCCAGCCGGATCCGCATGGAGATCGATTCCAAGCCGGAAGAAATGGATCGCCTGGAGCGGCGTCTGATCCAGCACAAGATTCAGCGCGAAGCGCTGAAAAAGGAGACCGACAGCGCCTCCAAGCTTCGGCTGGAAACGCTGGAACGGGAAATCGAGGAGCTGCAGCGGGAGTTTTCCGATCTGGAGGAAATCTGGAAAGGCGAGAAGGCCGCGGTGCAGGGCGTGACCAAGATCAAGGAGGAGATCGAGCGTTCGCGTATCGAGCTTGATCGCGCCTTGCGCGAGGGCGACTATGCCATGGCCGGCGAACTGCAGCACGCCAAGCTGCCGCAACTGGAAGCGCAGCTGGAGAGCGCGCACAAGGCGGAAACCGAAGGATTCCGCTTGCTGCAGGACAAGGTGACGGCCGAGGAGATCGCCGAAGTCGTCGCGCGTTGGACCGGGATTCCAGTCAGCAAGATGCTCGAAGGCGAACGCGACAAGCTGTTGCGCATGGAGGATGCCCTGCATTCGCGGGTCGTCGGACAGGACGAGGCGGTCAAGGCGGTCAGCGACGCCGTGCGCCGCGCGCGTGCCGGCCTGTCCGATCCGAACCGGCCCATCGGCAGCTTCCTGTTCCTCGGCCCGACCGGCGTCGGCAAGACCGAGCTGTGCAAGGCTCTGGCCGAATTCCTGTTCGACACCGACGAGGCGATGGTGCGTATCGACATGAGCGAGTTCATGGAGAAACACAGCGTCGCGCGTCTGATCGGCGCGCCGCCAGGCTATGTCGGCTATGAGGAAGGCGGCTACCTGACCGAAGCCGTGCGCCGGCGACCGTACTCGGTACTACTGCTCGACGAGGTCGAAAAGGCACATCCGGATGTGTTCAATGTCCTGCTTCAGGTGCTCGACGATGGTCGCCTGACCGACGGTCAAGGCCGCACGGTCGATTTCCGCAACACGGTCATCGTGCTGACCAGCAATCTCGGTTCGAACCTGATCCAGGAGTTCGGTGGCGACGACACGCCAGAGGCGTACCTGAAGATGAAGACTGCGGTGATGGCTGCGGTGCAGACGCAGTTCCGGCCCGAGTTCATCAACCGGCTCGACGAGATCGTCGTATTCCACCCGTTGCGTTCGCAGCAGATCCGGCAGATCGCCGGCATCCAGGTCCAGCGCCTGATTCGGCGGCTGGCCGAACGCGAGATTGCATTGCGTGTCGACGAAGCGGCGCTCGACCTGCTCGGCAAGGCCGGATTCGATCCGGTCTACGGTGCCCGGCCGCTGAAGCGGGCGATCCAGCAACAGCTGGAGAATCCGTTGGCGCAGAAGATTCTGGCTGGCGATTATGGTCCCGGCGACAGCGTCGACGTCGCCGCTCGTGATGGCCAGCTGGTGTTTGCCTGATTCACTGTTCGGGGTCGATTCCGCCGGCGAACGGTGACCCGCTGTCAGGATTTGTCGCTATCGGAAGGGCCGGCATCGTCTGCGATCAGGACGCCGGCCTGGTCGCTGGTTCTGGCGATGGCCTGTTCCAGGACATCGGTGCCGCCGCGCGCCGGCAGGCGGCCGGCCTCGACCAGGCGCTGGATGCGCGAGAACACTTCGCTGCGTCCGAACGGCTTCTTGATGAAGTCGTCGGCTCCGATACGCTGACCGTAGAACTCCTCGGTGGCCTTGAGGTTGCCGCTGATCATGATCACCGGTGTCGCCTGAGTCTCTGGCTTGCGACGCAGGGCGCGCAGAACGGCAAAGCCGCTCATGCCGGGAAGCACGATGTCGAGAAAGACCAGGTCGGGTTGCTCGCGTTCGGCGATGTCCAGCGCTGTCGGCCCGTCCGGCGCGGTCAAAGTCTCGTAGCCGGCCAATTGCAACATTCGCGACAGTACGGTTGTAACCGTCGGGGAGTCGTCAACGACCAGAATGCGCAGGCCCCGGCGGGCGTCGACACGTTCCACCTGTGGTTGTGGTGCCGGCGTCTTCTCGCTACGAAAAAAGTTCCTGAGCAGATTGCGCAACTTCGGAGCCCCTGTGTTCCGTTGCCGCCAGTGTGCTCCGGTCGTGGTCGGCTCGGCAAGTCCCAATTTGCGCATGCTGCTGAAGCGCAGCCCCGGGGCGCCGGTCTGATTTCGCGTCGCCTCTGGGTGGAACACCGATTGCCGCGGTGGCCAACGCAGAATGTCCCGGCATGAGTGCGGTACTTGAGCAGGTCAAAGTTGCTGCGGTTTCAGCGGTTTCAGCGGGCAAGCGAACCGCGCGAGCCGGTCGGCCGGCAGGTCGGGCCGCAGACCCCTCAGTCCGGCTTCACCGGCGCGACGATTCGGGCCGCTGCCTGGCTGGAAAATTGGCCACAGGTGTTCATGGGCAAAGGTCCAGGCCGGTAATGTCGGTGCCGTTGTGCGGCTCGCTGCATGCGTGTGTAGGGGCGAGCGTGCTGACGATCAACCGTGCCCGGTAGCGATCGGTCGCCTGTGGGGACGCCATCGCAATCGATCCGGCCCGGGTCGGACCGGCGAGTTCGCCCAGCTGCGGATCGAAGGTGAACGTGGGCAAGCCGTTGAAGCTGGGTTCGGCCAGCATGCGGACACCGCCGGTCGCGGCACTGGCCTGGGCTTCGCCGGCACCAGCCTTGGGCAACAGGCGCGGAAACTGGCCCAGCCGGCAGAAGTCTTCGGCGTCCGGATCCGACTGGAAGCAGTCGCAGGCGACCACACCCTCGACGGCGCCGAGGCACCAGGCGACATCGCCACTGCGATCAAAGCCGACGGTGACCGGAAGATCGAGCTGCAGCGCTTGCGAGCGCGCGCGCTCGATCAGGTCGACCATCTCGGTCAAGGTCGAGCGCATCAGGGCGCGCTCGCGGAACGAGGTGACCGAGGGCACGGCCATTGCCGCGATGATCGCGAACACGGTGATCGTGACCATCAGTTCGACTAGCGAAAATCCTTTGCTGTTCATAGTCCTGCTCGGATTGGCCTGGCGGTGGACAGTTCAGTCGTCTGGAATCTTCGGTCCCCCGGGCGTTCGATAGAGGTTGCCGAAACGATCGAGCCCGTTGTGACAAAGCGTGACAGAGTCGTCATCAAATGTGTGTCACAAACTGCAAATTTGTGTCACAAACTGTAAATTATTGTCACCAG
>CAZFUH010000424.1:0-3231 GCA_964522235.1 uncultured Rhodanobacteraceae bacterium | reverse complement strand
GTGCGCGCCTCGTCGATCAGGATCGAGTCGACCTCGTCGACGATCGCGTAGTGCAGGGTGCGCTGGCGCTTGTCCTGCGCCCGGTACTCCATGTTGTCGCGCAGGTAGTCGAAGCCGAATTCGTTGTTGGTGCCGTAGGTGATGTCGGCACCGTAGGCGCCGTGCTTGTCGGAGAACGGCATGCCGGGGTAGACGACACCGACACTCATGCCGAGAAACGTGTAGATCCGGCCCATCCACTCGGCGTCGCGTTTGGCCAGGTAGTCGTTGACGGTGATCACGTGCACGCCCTTGCCGGACAGCGCGTTCAGGTACACCGGCAAGGTCGCGACCAGGGTCTTGCCCTCGCCGGTGCGCATCTCGGCGATCTTGCCCATGTGCAGGACCATGCCGCCGATCATCTGTACGTCGTAGTGACGCAGGCCGAGGGTGCGTCGTGAGGCCTCGCGTACGGTCGCGAAGGCTTCCGGCAGCAGGTCGTTCAGGGTCTCGCCCTTGCCCAGGCGCTCGCGGTATTCGTCGGTCTTGGCGCGCAGCGCGGCATCGTCCAACGCCTGCAGCCCTTCTTCCAGGGCATTGATCCGCTGCACGGTCTTGCTGAGTTGCTTGATCAGCCGTTCATTGCGGCTGCCGAACAAGCGGGTAAGGACTGTATGAAGCATGACGGGGTACCGGGAGTAGGTGGAATTCAGTCGCGCCGGACAGACGCCGGGCAGGGCGGGCGGCTGTCCAAAAATGCGCAAGGCCGCGATGCGGCCTTGCCTTGGGGCCTGTTGGACAGGCTCCAGGATGGGGTCCGACCGCGCCGGATCAAGAGGCCGGCTGCGCCTCGCGCTCGGTCTTGACGAAGGTCATCGGATTGACTGGCCGGTCATTGTGCCAGACTTCGAAGTGCAGATGGACCCCCGTGGCACGGCCAGTGCGGCCCATCTTGGCGATCTGCTGGCCGGCCTTGACCAGGGCGCCGACCTGAACCATGTTCTCGTTGTTGTGCGCATAGCGGGTGCGATAGCCGTTGCCGTGGTCGATTTCGACCATCTTGCCGTAGCCGAAGTGAACACCGGAGAAGCTCACCACACCGTCGGCGGCAGCACGGATCGGGTCGCCGCGGTCGCCGGCGAAATCCAGTCCCAGATGCAGATCGCGACCACCGGTGAACGGATCGGTGCGGCTGCCGTAGTGCGAGGAAATGTAGCCGCGATCGACCGGCCAGCCGGCCGGGGTCAGACTGCGCTCGATGTCGCGGCCGAGCAGAAACTGCTCCAGCACCGACAACTGCTCGGACTGGAAGGCGAACTGCCGCTCCAGATCGCCCAGGGACTTCAGGAATTCGTCCGGATCGACGTCGCTGAGCGGCGCCAGCGCCTGCGGGCCGCCGACGGCCGGAGCTTCGCGGAAGTTGAACTCGCCTTCCTCGAGCTGACCGGCCAAGGTGAGGCGCTCGCCGAGCGCGTTCAAACGCGTTGCTTCGGCCTTCAGCTCGCCAAGGCGCAACGCCAGGGCATTGAGGTCGCGCTGCGATGCCTCGCGGGCCTCGCTGAGACCGGATTCGTAGCGGGCCAGTTCGGCGCGCAGCGCGGCGATCTCGCCGCCGGCGGCATTCTTCGACAGGCCCCAGGTATGGCCGCCCAGAAAAGAAAGGGTCGCCAGCAGGACGAGGGTGGCCGCTGCTGCCGCAGTCATCAGAATGGCTTGCCGGCTGCTGAGTGCCAGGCGGATCGGGGCGGACAATTTCTCAGACAAGATGATAATGTTCATTGCAAGTTACTCTTCCCTCTTAAAATGGCGCGCCGCTCAACTACCAACACACCCCGCCCGGTATCCGACATCGTCCGTTCCGGCGATGCCGCGAGCCTGGCTGTACGAGCCGGCAAACTCGCCGAACTCGGTGCGCGGTTGAGCCGCGTACTTCCCCCTGCTCTCTCGGCCCAGATTCGGTTCGCGAACCTGCGCAACGGAAAGCTCGTATTTTTTGCCACCTCGCCTGCATGGGCCACACGTTTGCGCTATTCCCAGGCATTGCTGCTCGAAGCCGCGCGGGTCCTCGGCATCAAGGTTGATGGCTTGGTGGTGAAAGTGGCTCCAGCCGTTCCCGCCGAAGCAGAGCGACCGTCCTCCGAACCACTGTCCAGCACAGCCGCCAAACATCTTGCGCTGGCGGCAAAACTGCTGTCCTGAGGCGACGCCTCGGTCAGCTTTGGCACGTCCTTGGCCGTGGGTAGTTCCATGATGTTCTATCGCCTACTTCTACTCCTCATACTCCTGAATTGGCTTCCGTGTCACCCTGGCACCGCTGCTGTTTCACCGACGTAGGTCGCTGGAACCGCAACGGTGTCTTCGAAACTCGCCGGCTCCCAGGCCGTGGCATCGGCCAGAACGGCGCGAACCAGCTTGTTGTTCAACGCATGTCCGGACTTGTAGCCGGAGAATGCGCCCAGGATGTTGCCGCCGATCAGAAACAGGTCGCCGACCGCATCGAGAATCTTGTGGCGGACGAACTCGTCCTCATAGCGCAGGCCGTCCTCGTTCAGCACCCGGTAGTCGTCCAGGACGATGGCGTTGTCCATGCTGCCGCCGAGCGCCAGATTCCGGCTGCGCAGCGCTTCGATGTCGCGTACGAAGCCGAAGGTGCGGGCGCGGCTGACTTCCTTGATGTAGGACGTGGCATTGAAGTCGATCTCGGCGCGGGAATGACCGCGGTCGATCGCCGGGTGGTCGAAGTCGATCTCGAACGCCAGTTTGAAGCCGTCATACGGCTCGAACTGCGCCCACTTGTCGTCTTCCTCGACGCGGATGGTCTTGCGGATGCGGAACAGGCGTTTGGCCTTGTTCTGTTCCTCGACGCCGGCGGACTGCACCAGAAATACGAAAGGCCCGGCCGAGCCGTCCATGATCGGCACTTCCGGCGCCGACAGATCGATATAGGCATTGTCGATGCCCAGGCCGGAAAGGGCCGAGCACAGGTGTTCAACGGTGGCGACACGAACGCCGTCCTGGACCAGGGTCGTCGACATCGTGGTCTCGCCGACCAGGTCGGCGCGAGCCGGAATGTCGACTGGTTCGGCCAGATCAACCCGGCGGAAGATGACGCCGGTATCGACCGGTGCCGGCCGCAACGTCATGTATACCTTTTCGCCGGTATGGATACCGACGCCGGTCGCGCGGATGATATTTTTCAGGGTCTTCTGACGAAGCATCCCGCGCTGGCTCCGAGGGGCAGAGAAAAAACTC